>JADGBU010000234.1:0-1856 GCA_015231295.1 Magnetococcales bacterium
TCCCAAGGGCTTCGCCCTTGGATCCCACCAGGGGCCAATGGCCCCTGGACCCCGCTAGCGGGCATCGTCCTGCGGCGGCGGCAGGGCCGTGAATCGGGGCGGTTGGGCATCCTGTCCGGCGACGAACTCGCCTTCGATGATCTCTTCGGAGTGGTTGACGGTATGCAATCCCTGGGGCAGCAGCGCGAGCAGCGCGTGACGCGCCAGGGTGCGACATCCGGGAATCAGCAGCAGCAAGCCGAGAAGGTCGGAGAGATAACCGGGCAGAATCAGCAGAATGCCGGCCAGCATGCGCATGGCCCCGTCGAGGAGTTCGCCGCCGGGAAGCTCTCCTTGTTGAATTCGCTCGTGGGCGTTGCGCAGGGTGTCGGAACCCGCGTGGCGGATCACCTGCACCCCGACGAGGATCGAGGCGAGCAGGGAGAGAAAGACCGTTCCGGCCCCCTGATGACGCCCAACCCAGATCAGGAGCCAAATTTCGACGAAGGGAATGACGACGAACAGAAAAATCGGTAGACGTTTCATGAGGGATCCTGAACGGCCTCTGCGGACACAGAAAGTGTTGAATGGGGTCTTGGGAAACGAGTATATCCGATTGTTCGGCGGCGGTCATGGTTGGGCATTTGGTTCTCGCGGTTGCGAAATCGTCAGCCGGGCTCTCACAAACCGTTGAACGCACCTCCAAGGTATGGTATTCAATCCTGCATTCGAGGCGAAGCGATTTTTCCAACCAAAATCATTCACAAGGTCGAGGAACCATCGTGTTGAATCCTGCCCTGGCCAAACGTTATGCAACCGCACTGGCGGATCTGGCGGCGGAAGAGAATCTGTTGGGTGCGGTGGGCGATGATCTCGCCCGATTCGCGGAAGTCGTGAAGGCGACCCCTGGATTGCACTCTCTTCTGACCAGTCCCACGGCTCCGGTGAAAGAAAAGCATGCCGCTCTGGATGCCTACCTGACCCATGCCGCCCCGGCCCGAATCCTGGGCAACTTCTTGAAGTTGCTCATCGATAAGCGTCGCATGGAGCTTGTTGACTCCATCATGGCCGCCTATCATAAAGAAATGGAAACCCGTGGCGGGCGCATCACCGTCGAGCTCCAGTCGGCCATGCCTCTGGAACCCCACCATGCCGTGGATCTGCAAACCACGCTCTCCAAATTGACCGGCAAGGAGGTCCGCCTGGAGAGCCGCGTGGAACCTGATCTCCTTGGTGGCATCGTAGTGCGAATCGGAAGCCTGATGATGGATTACTCCGTACGCAATCATTTGAACCGGCTAAAAGCACAAATGAGAGGATAACAGCCGATGCAGATCAGCGTCGCCGAAATCAGCGGAATCCTGAAAAAACAGATCGCCAACTACGGCATCGAGGCCGAGGTCTCCGAAGTGGGACAGGTGATCGCCGTCGGAGACGGTATCGCCCGTGTCCACGGACTCGACAAGGTTATGGCCAGCGAGATGGTCATTTTCCAGGATGGCACCCAGGGCATGGCCCTCAACCTGGAAGAAGACAATGTCGGCGTCGTGATTTTTGGCGATGACCGCAACATCAAGGAAGGGAGCACCGTGAAGCGCACCAAGCGCATCGTGGATGTTCCCGTGGGCAAGGCCCTGCTCGGTCGCGTGGTCGATCCTCTGGGACAGCCCATCGATGGCAAAGGCGCGATCGACACCCCCCATCGCTCCCTGGTGGAAGTGGTGGCTCCGGGTATCATTCCCCGGAAATCGGTGCATGAGCCCCTCTATACCGGACTCAAGGCTCTCGACGCCCTGGTGCCGATCGGACGTGGACAGCGCGAGTTGATCATCGGCGACCGCCAGACCGGCAAAACCGCCGTGGCCATCGACGCCATC
>JADGBU010000234.1:2263-2783 GCA_015231295.1 Magnetococcales bacterium
CATCGAAACCCAGGGCGGCGACGTGTCGGCCTACATCCCGACCAACGTGATCTCGATCACCGATGGGCAGATCTTCCTGGAGTCGGAACTCTTCTACTCCGGCATGCGTCCGGCCATCTCGGTGGGTCTGTCGGTCTCCCGCGTGGGTGGTTCGGCCCAGGTGAAGGCCACCAAACAGGTGGCGGGCTCCCTGCGTCTGGATCTGGCCCAGTATCGCGAAATGGCCGCCTTCGCCCAGTTCGGCTCGGACCTCGACGCCTCCACCCAAAAGCTCCTGCTGCGCGGCGAGCGGTTGATGGAACTGCTGAAACAGTCCCAGTATCAACCCCTCTCCATGGAAGAGCAGGCGGTGGTGCTGTTCGCCGGCACCCGTGGACTGCTCGACGCCGTGGAGGTGAAAAAGATCACCGCGGCGGAACAGGCGATCCTGGAACATATGCGTACCCAACAGAAGGCCATCCTGGAAACCATCAAAAAGGAGGAGAAACTCTCCAAGGAGATGGAAGAGAACCTGACCTCG
>JADGBU010000234.1:2872-3680 GCA_015231295.1 Magnetococcales bacterium
CCGGTCGGTCAACAACACCCGGCAGATCACCAAGGCCATGAAAATGGTCTCGGCAGCCAAGCTGCGTCGTTCTCAGGAACGGGCACTGGCCACGCGACCCTACAGCATCCGCATCCGGGCCATGATCCAGGGGCTCGCCAGTCTGATCCCGGCGGAAAACGCCCCGCCGTTGCTGGCTCCCGCCCCGACCGGTGCCAAAAAGGTCCATCTGGTGATCTATACGGCGGATCGCGGGCTGTGCGGCAGCTTCAACAGCGGCGTCATCCGGGCGGTGCGTCTGCGCATCGCCCAACTCACGCAGGAAGGGCACACCGTTTCTTTGACCTTCGTTGGCCGCAAGGCCCACGATGTCCTGAAACGTCAGTTCGGATCGCTGACCCGGGATGTTCATGCCGGTCTTACCCGTCATCTGACCTTCGAGTCGGCGGAACGGGTGGTGGCCACCAAATTGCTCGCCGATTATGAGGCGGGTCTGTTTGATGAATGTCATCTGGTTTACAACGCCTTCAAGTCGGCCATGACCCAGGAGCTTACCTGGCGGCAGCTCATCCCGGCCCCAGTGGAGCAATCCGCCGCCTCCGACGAGGATGGCGCGGTGGCAAGTCCCCTCTTCGAACCCGATGAGGAGACGGTTTTGGCGGCCTTGTTGCCCCGCAACATCGCGGTGCAGGTGTTTCAGGCTCTGGCCGAGTCCAACGCCGCCGAACACGCCGCCCGCATGACCGCCATGGATAACGCCGTGCGGAATGCCGGTGAAATGTTGAAAAAACTCAGTATCAAATACAACAGAACGCGCCAGGCCGCCATC
>JADGBU010000234.1:3779-4785 GCA_015231295.1 Magnetococcales bacterium
CAAGCGCAAGACGGAGCGATCAATGAGCAAAAATGTAGGACGGGTGATTCAGGTGGTCGGACCAGTGGTGGATGTCCGCTTCGACGGCGAACTTCCAGCCATTCTCAATGCCCTCCACATGGAGCGCGAAAAGGAAGGCCGGTTGGTGCTGGAAGTCTCGCAGCATCTGGGCGAAAATACGGTCCGGACCATCTCCATGCATTCCACCGATGGTATGGTGCGCGGTCAGGAGGTCGTCGATACCGGTGCTCCGATCCAGGTTCCGGTGGGTGAAGCCACCCTGGGACGCATCATGAACGTGGTGGGTTATCCCCAGGACATGTTGGGCCCGATCCAAACCAGTCAGACCTTTTCGTTGCACCGTTCCGCTCCGGCCTTTGCCGAACAGTCCACCGAGTCCGAAATTCTCGAAACCGGCATCAAGGTCGTGGACCTGCTGGCTCCTTACGCCAAGGGTGGAAAAATCGGCCTCTTCGGCGGCGCGGGCGTGGGCAAGACCGTGCTGATCATGGAGTTGATCAACAACGTGGCCATGGGGCATGGTGGCTATTCGGTCTTCGCCGGCGTGGGCGAGCGTACCCGCGAGGGCAACGACCTCTATCACGAAATGATCGCCTCCAAGGTGATCGATCCCCACGATTACAAAAACTCCAAGGCCGCCCTGGTCTACGGACAGATGAACGAGCCCCCCGGAGCCCGTGCCCGCGTCGCCCTGACCGGCCTGACCGTGGCCGAGTATTTCCGCGATGTGGCCAAGCAGGATGTGTTGCTGTTCATCGACAACATTTTCCGCTTCACTCAGGCGGGTTCCGAAGTGTCGGCGTTGCTGGGCCGCATTCCGTCGGCGGTGGGGTATCAACCCACCCTGGCCACGGATATGGGTGCTCTGCAAGAGCGCATCACCTCCACCACCCAGGGTTCCATCACCTCGGTGCAGGCGATCTATGTGCCGGCGGACGACTTGACCGACCCGGCCCCGGCCACCGCGTTCTCCCATCTGGACGCC
>JADGBU010000235.1:0-2041 GCA_015231295.1 Magnetococcales bacterium
GCGCGGATCAGGTGATCGTTCACCTTGACCACCACCCCGCCCTTGGGATTGCCGTTCACCTGGGTGACATCGCCCTTGATGAAGACGCCTCCCTCCTCCTGGACCTTGCGATAGAAATCCTCCATCTGACCCGGCGTGCGGATTTCCTGATAGATCAGATAGGTGGAAGCATCGGCTCCATACTGGTCGATTACATACAGGGCCTGTTTCATCGAGTAGATGCAGCAGGCTCCGGAGCAGTATTCCAGGTGATCTTTGTCACGCTGACCGGCGCACAGGGCGAAGGCGACCCGTTTGGCGGGCTGGCCGTCGGATTTGCGGACGATCTTGCCCGCTTTGGCCATCTTTTCGAATTCGTCGCTGGTCACGACATCCGGGGAGCTGCCATAGCCGAGCGAGGCGGGCAGTTTGGTCGGCTCGTAGAGGTCGAAACCGGTGGTCACGACGATGCTGCCCACCCGGACCTCTTTGGTGCTGGTGGCGTTCTTGATCGTGAGGTCGAACTGGCCCGGTTGACCGGCGGTCTTGGTGACGGTGGCGTTCTTGAAGATTTTGATGCGGTTGTCCGCTTCCACTTCGGAGATCAGCGTACCGATGAAGTTGTCGCTCAAATCCCGATAGGGGGGCTTGTTGTCCGGCGTGACCTTGAACATGTCGTTCATCTTGCCGCCCAACACATCGCTTTTTTCCACCAGCACGGCCTGATAGCCGGCTTTGGCGATATCCCGCGCCGCCGTGAGACCGGCCAGACCACCCCCCACCACCAGCACATCCTTGGAGCCTTCGGAGTGCATGAAGGGATCCGGCACGTTCATCTTCTTGAGCTTGACGCAGCCGAGACGCAGATAATCTTCCGCCATCATCTGGCGGTCCTCTTCGGCGGTGTCGTCGCCTTCTTTGACTTCCAGCAGCCAGATGCACTTGTCGCGCAGATCGACGCGATCCATCAGATCGACATCGAAGCGGAACTCCGCGTTTTTCTCCCGATGGGTGCAGGCGGCGACGATGACGGCGTTGACCGCACCGTCATCGAGATCCTTCTGGATCATCGCGACCCCTTCCGCGCCGCAGAGCAGGGCGTGATCCTTGACCACCGGAATTTTTTGTTCCTTGGTGGCGATCGCCTTGAGAGCCTTGATGTCCAGGGCGTCGCCGATGCCGCATCCGGTGCAGATGTAACAACCGATTTTCTTTGGTTCCATGGTTCTATCCTCTCTTAACCGCGGCGTGGATCGCCTTCATCGCCATGGCTGTGGCGGACTGGACCGAGCTGGCCACATCCGTCGGCGCGGCTGCGCATCCGGCGGCCAGAACCCCTCCGGTGACAAAGCCGTATTCGTCCTGGCTGGCCTGGTCCGAGGGGACTTTGGCATCCTGGGCCGAATGGGGCTCCATGCCGGTCGCCAGCACCACGAGATCGAAGGGCATCGCGTAGCGTTCCCCGGTCAGGGTGTTTTCGCCGATCACCACCGGATTGCCGTTGGCATCCTCTTCGATGCGGGCGGGCTTGGATTTGATCCAGGAGATGTTCTCGTCGGCTTTGGTTTTTTGCAGGAAGGATTCGTAACGATCCATGGCCCGCAGATCGATGTAGAAGACCGTCACCTTGGAGTCCGGATATTGATCCCGCACATAGGCGGCCTGTTTCATCGAGGCCAGGCAGCAGACGCGGGAGCAGAACGGCAGATAGTTGTGATCCCGCGAACCGGCGCATTGAATGAAAGCGACATTTTTCGCCTCCTTGCCATCGGAAGGACGGGTGATCTTGCCGCCGGTGGGACCGTAGACGCTCGCCAGTCGCTCGAAACGCATGTTGGTGGTGACGTTGGCATACTGTCCGAAGCCGTAGGGGCGGATTTTTTCGGCATCGTAGGGTTTCCAGCCGGTGGCCCAGACCACGGCGGCGACCTTTTCTTCGATGACGGTCGCTTCCATGTCGGGTTGGATGGCTCCGGCGGGACAGACCTTGGCGACGGCTTTGGCCTCTTCGGTTTTGGCGTAGGCCGGATCCATGTAGTACCAGCTCGGGAACGCCATGGCA
>JADGBU010000235.1:2587-4406 GCA_015231295.1 Magnetococcales bacterium
GGCCGGGTTGATGCACCATGTTCAGCATTTTCTTATATGCTGATGTTCTTACACGTACCCCATCTTAAGCGCAAGGGCCTCAAGATTCAACAGGATTTTCTATGGCATCATTTTTTTTCTGTCACCGTCTTTTTTGTTTGTATATTGACAACGAAAGCCGCCATCATTGCCACACGTCACCCACGCCCGGACTCCAAGGATCGCCATGACCCATCCCGATTTTGAACTGTTGCGCCGCGAACCCGTGGCGGCCCTGAAACTGACCGTGGAGTCCTATCGGCATCGGATTACAGGAGCCCGTCATCTGCATCTGCTGGCCGACGATCCCCACAACGCCTTTCTGGTGGCCTTTTTGACCGTGCCCGGCGACTCCACCGGGGTGGCGCACATCCTGGAACATACCGCCTTGTGCGGCAGCGAACGCTATCCGGTGCGGGATCCTTTCTTCATGATGCTGCGGCGATCGCTTTCCACCTTCATGAATGCGTTCACCTCCAGCGACTGGACCGCCTATCCCTTCGCCACCCAGTCGCTCAAGGATTTCGACAACCTGCTGAGAGTCTATCTGGACGCGGCGTTTTTTCCCAATCTGCACGCCCTCGACTTCGCGCAGGAGGGGTATCGCGTCGAGTTCGCCGACCCCAACGATCCCCGGACCGAATTGGTCTTCAAGGGGGTGGTCTTCAACGAAATGAAAGGGGCGATGAGCTCTCCGGCGCGGGTGTTGTCCCATACCCTCTCCGAGCGGATTTTCCCCACCACCACCTATCATTTCAACAGCGGCGGCGATCCGGAGGAGATTCCCAACCTCACCTGGGAGGGATTGCGGGCGTTTCACTCCCGCTATTATCACCCCTCCAACGCCATTTTCATGACCTATGGAGACATTCCCGCCGCCAGCCATCAGACCCGGTTTCAGGATCTGGTGCTCTCCCGTTTTTCCGAGAACATCGGAGCCTACGCCATCCCGGACGAAAGCCGGCTCACCGAACCGGTACGGGTGGAGGGACAGTATCCCCTCGATGGGGTCGAGGAGACCGCCGGCAAGACCCATATCGTCGTGGGTTGGCTGTGGGGGCGAAGCATGGAGATGGAAAGTCTGCTCAATGCCCATATTCTCAACGGAGTGCTGCTGGACAACAGCTCCTCGCCGCTGCTGAAACTCCTGGAAACCACCGAACTGGGCGCGGCTCCCTCGTCGTTGAGCGGGCTGGATGATTCCGGTCGGGAGATGGTGTTCGTGTGCGGTCTGGAAGGCTCCGAGCCGGAACACGCCGACGCGGTGGAGACGATGATTCTCGAACTGCTGCAACGGGTGGCCCGCGAGGGGGTCGAACCGGAACGGCTGGAGTCGGTTCTGCATCAACTGGAGCTGTCCCGCCGGGAGATCGGCGGCGACGGGTTGCCCTACGGCCTGAAACTCCTCCTGAACGCCTTGACTCCGGCCCTGCACGGCGGGGATCCGGTGGCGGCTTTGGCCCTGGACGACGCCTTGATGGCGTTGCGGGAACGGGTGAAGGATCCGGATTTCATCAAGGGGTTGGTGCGCGAGTGGTTGCTGGACAATCCTCATCGGGTTCGGGTGGTGCTGACGCCGGATCCGACCCTCAACGCGCGTCAGGGGGAGCGGGAGGTGGAGCGGTTGCGGACCATTCGCGCCGCCCTGGATGAAACCCGGCAGCGCGAGGTGGTGGAACAAGCGCGGGCGTTGCTGGAGCGTCAGGAACTGGAAGATGATCCGGAAATCCTGCCCCGTCTGGGGCTGGAGGATATCCCCGCCGACATCACCATCGCGGAAGGACGGGAAGAGCGCGTGGAC
>JADGBU010000235.1:4416-4734 GCA_015231295.1 Magnetococcales bacterium
GGGTTGCCGATCTTCTGGTTCAAGGCGGCCACCAATCGTCTGGTCTATCAGCAGTATGTGCTCGATCCTCCGGCGATGTCCGACGAGTTTTTGGAGTTGTTGCCGATCTTTTCCACCTGTCTGCCGGAGGTGGGATGCGGCGGTCGGGATTATCTGGAGACTCAGGCCTATCAATCGGCGGTCAGCGGTGGCATCGCCGCTCGTATGGGGTTGCGGGCCTCTGTGGATGATCTGGAGCGGTTTCGCTGTGTGTTTTGCGTCTCCGGGAAGGCGTTGTCGCGAAATCAGCATGCGTTATCTCAATTATTGAAAGACACG
>JADGBU010000236.1:0-4214 GCA_015231295.1 Magnetococcales bacterium
TATACCACTCATGCCGATTTTGCCAGATCCACCTTGTCACCGGGAAGCGGTTTTAGGTACTCTGTTGCTCTCATTTCTCTATTCAGCGGAGTCCGATCGCCGATGAATCTCCGGCAGCTCCAGTATGCCTTGACCGTGGCCCGGGAACTCAGTTTCAGCCGCGCCGCCCAGTTGTGTCACGTCAGCCAACCCTCGCTGAGTGTCGCGGTGAAAAATCTGGAAGAGGAGCTTGGCATTTCCCTGTTCGAACGCTGTCCCAACGAGGTCCGCATCACGCCGGAGGGCAAAGCCGTTCTGGATCAGATTGGGCGCACCCTGACCGAAATCGACAAAATCCACGAACTGGCCAAAACCGGACTCGATCCCCTGATCGGCCATTTCCGTCTCGGGGCGATTCTGACCGTGGGGCCCTATCTGTTTCCGGGTCTGGTTCCCCCCTTGCGGGATGCCGCCCCCCGTCTGCGCCTCCTGGTGGAAGAGAACTACACCTCGGTTTTGACCTCCAAACTCAAATCCGGCGAACTCGACGCCGTGATCGTGGCCCTGCCCTACGCCGAACCCGGCGTGGAGATGATTCCTCTTTTCGACGATCCTTTCGTGGTGGCGGTTCCGGCCAATCACCCCTGGCGGGGGCGGGAGGATCTGACCGGTGAAGAGCTGGCGGGAGAAAATCTGCTCCTGCTCGGCAAGGGAAACTGCTTTCGGGATCATGTGCTGGAAATCTGTCCCTCCTGCACCATGCACACCCACGAACAGGGCGGAGAACACAACATCATCGAAGGCAGCTCCCTGGAAACCATCCGCCACATGGTGGCCACCGGAGTGGGCATCACGGTACTGCCGTTGAGTTCGGTCAAAACCCTGCTCTGCGCCTCCTCCGCCTGTCCTCTTCAGGAACAGCGGCTGATGATCCATCTCCCGTTTCGTCCTCCGGTGCCCAGCCGACGGATCGTTCTGGCTTTTCGCCCCTCGTTTCCCAATCCCGGGGTGATACGGCTGCTCGCCTCGATCATCCGTCGTTTCCCCCCCTCCGGCACCCGCAGCATCCTCTCCGATCCTCATAGGATGGATGTATCGACCTTATTGAAAGAAAGTATTATACAAACTCAGCCTTCTTCTCCAGAGTGACCCCACCCGTCCAAACAACTCGACGACCCTGCGAAAAAAGGTATGACATTCTTCATGGACAAGGGCTGCGTCGCCTGTCACAATGGTGCCGATCCCCAGGGAGGGGCAGGCGTATCCTTCAAACCGACCACAAGGACTGATTGAAAATGTACGAAAAAAGCGTCGATCTGCTCAAGAAGGCCGTGGCCGATGAACTTTCCGCCGTTCATCAATACATGTACTTTCATTTCCACTGCGACGACCAGGGATTGGATCTGCTGGCCAATCTGTTCCGTCGTACCGCCATCGAGGAGATGATGCACATCGAACGACTGGCCGAACGGATTCTCTTTCTCAAGGGCGACGTGGAGATGAAACCCTCCCATGCCACGGAGTCGATCCAGGATGTGAAGGAGATGCTCACCAAAGCCAAACTGTTGGAAGAAGAGAGCATCCGGGATTACAACGATGCCGCGCTGGCCTGCGGTGCCGACTCCAACACCCGCAAACTGTTCGAGTCGCTGGTGATGGACGAAGAACGCCATTTCCGCCAATACGACGACGAAAACAGCAACATCAAACGCTATGACGACGACTATCTGGCGCAGCAGTCCATGGAACGCAGCCGCAACGTCTCATCGGCAGCCGCTGCCGTGACCCCTAAAGTCGGGGGCTGACACTCCAAAAAAAACGGCCTCCCCGCCCGTCTCGGGCCGGGGAGGCCGCATTTCCCCTTCCGCCGCTACGAAGCGGACGGCGTGCCGATCACCTGCTCCAACTGCACCTTCTTGCGCTCCAGATCGGTATCCGAGTCGGCATACCGCCTGGAGATGGCCAGAAACTCCTCCTGCAGTGCCACGAAGGCATCCAGCGCATCCGGATCGAAATGGCTGCCCCGCCCTTCGATCATGATCCCCATCGCCTTTTCGTGGGACATCCCCTCCTTGTAAACCCGACGACAGACCAGGGCATCGTAGACATCGGCCACGGCCATGAGACGGGCGGTCCAGGGAATCGCATCCCCGGCCAGCCCCAGGGGATAACCCGATCCATCCCATTTCTCCTGATGGGAATAGGCGATCTCCTTGGCCATGGCCAGAAACTCGACACTCATGCCCAACTGCTTTTCGGCGTGATCGATCGCATCCCGGCCCAGGGTGGTGTGGGTTTTCATGATCTCGAACTCTTCCGGGATGAAGCGGCCCGGTTTGAGCAGAATGCGATCCGGAATGCCCACCTTGCCGATGTCGTGCAACGGTGCCGACTTGAACAGCATATGGATCGAGGAATCGCTCAACACCGCCGCAAACCGGGGATGACTCCGCAACCGCTCGGCGAGCATCTTCACATAATACTGGGTGCGCCGAATGTGATTGCCGGTATCCGAATCCCGGGTTTCGGCCAGGGAGGCCATGGCCAGAATGGTCACATCCTGAATCGCCATCACCTCGCGGGTGCGCTTGGAGACCTCCTGTTCCAGGAAATCGTTCTGGTCCCGCAGCCAGTCGGCGGAAGCCTTGAGGGCCAGATGATTCTTCACCCGCACCATCACGATCGGCGGGCTGACCGGCTTGGTCAGATAATCCACCGCCCCGAGTTCCAGTCCCATCCGCTCATCCTCGACCTCGGCCTTGGCGGTCAGGAAAATCACCGGAATATCTTTCGTCACCGGTTCGGCCTTCAGCCGCCGGCACACCTCGTAGCCATCCATGCCGGGCATCATGATGTCGAGCAGAATCAGATCCGGCGGATGGTCGGATTGGGCAATCCGCAATGCCCGCTCGCCACTGTTGGCCACCTTGACCTTGTAGTGCTCCTTGAGCAATCCGCTCATCAAAGAGAGATTATCCGGCGTATCATCCACCACCAAAACAGTGGAACGGGCCAGCAGTTCATTATCCTGATTCATGGTTCATTCCCCGACACAACGGTTCCAGCCCGCGTCGCGGGCAACGATTCCTTATATTATGATGGGTTCAATCCCCGAGGCGCAACCGCCTCCCGCAACCGATTCAGCGCGCTCTCGAAATCGAAACCCTGAATATCCTCGGCAATCTGCTGCCAATGGTCCGGCAAGGCGACCCGGAAACTCTCCAGATGCTCTTCCCAAAGATCGGTGGCTTCCGAATTGTCCTCGGCCAGATAACGGCCCAGTTGCATCACGGTTTCCGCGAAACGCTCCCAGTTCACCGCAGGCACCTCCTTGACCGCGCTCTGGGCTCTCGGTTCCTCGGGCAGGGCGACCACCAGGGCGGCGATCAGGGCATCCAGCAGCCGTTCCGTCTCGCTCAATTCATCCTGGAACGCCGCGTCCGCACACCGGTTCTCGCGGATCGCGCGCTCCAATCGGGCGGCTCCGGCCTGGATCACTCCGGCTCCGATGTTGCCCGCCGTCCCTTTGAGGGTATGCGCCAGCCGTTCCGCCGTCTCCCGGTCGCCCGCCGCCAATGCCTGACGGATCAATTCGGGGGCCTCCTGCTGACCGGCCACGAATTTGCGCAGCATCGACAGATACAACCCCCTCTTGCCCACCATCCGCTTGAGTCCCGACTCCACATCCAACCCCTCGATGCCACGGGGAATCTCCTCCGCACCGCCGCCCGACCCGCCCACCACCGGCACGGAAACCGGTGCGGGAGTCGTCTCCGGCGCGACCATCCCCGAGGGGGTGATCCAGCGCGCCAGGGTGGCGAACATCTCCGCCACGTTGAGAGGCTTGGCGATGTGATCGCACATGCCCGCCTCGATCACCTTGTCCCGATCCCCGGCCATGGCGTTGGCGGTCATGGCGATCACCGGCAGATGATTCCAGGCCGGATTCTTGCGGATCTCCCGGGTGGCGGTATACCCATCCATCACCGGCATCTGACAATCCATCAACACCCCGTCGAAACGATCGTCCACCAGCAGACAATCCAGAGCTTCCCGGCCATTGGCGGCCACGACCACCGTCATGCCCACCCCGCCGAGCAGATCCGTGGCCAACTCCTGGTTCATGTCGTTGTCTTCGACCAGCAGCACCCGCGTCCCGCGCAGACGGCTCACCGCTTCCAACTGGCCATCGGGCTTGGCGTCGCCGCCTCTCTCCATCACCCCACCCCGTCCCA
>JADGBU010000236.1:4224-4703 GCA_015231295.1 Magnetococcales bacterium
GCCGTCACCGGCTTGGTCATGACCGCCTTGAGCTCCACGCCCTGTTTATGCGCCTCGCTCAACGCCTCGTCGCGCCCGTAGGCCGTCACCATGATCACCGAAGGGGGCTGTCCGCCCTCTTTGCTCCGCATCCGCCGGACACACTCCACTCCATCCATCACCGGCATTTTCCAGTCCATCAGCACCAGATCGTAGGCATTCCCCACCTGCTCCGCCTCCGCGACCTGCGCCATGGCCTCCAAACCATCCGAGGCCACATCGGCGTGAAAACCGAAGTGTCGCGCCATGGTGGAGAGAATCTCGCGGGAGGAGGCGTTGTCATCCACCACCAACATCCGCAATCCTTTCAGCTCCTCGGCGCGGAACATGCGTCGGGGCATGGGATTCTCCTGCACCCCGAACCGGGCGTGAAAGTGAAAGCTCGAACCAAAACCGACCGCGCTTTCCACCCAGATGCGTCCATCCATCAACTCCACCAG
>JADGBU010000237.1 GCA_015231295.1 Magnetococcales bacterium
ATCCGGCTGCGTACCGGCAACCATTTCAACAGGGTATCATGCAACTCCATCATGTCGATCGGCTTGGCGACATGATCATCCATGCCCGCCGCCAGCGATTTTTCCCGATCCCCGACCATGGCGTTGGCGGTCATGGCCACAATGGGCAGATGCCGGAAACGAGAATCTTCCCGCAGCATACGGGTCGCGGTAAAGCCATCCATGACCGGCATCTGGAGATCCATGAAAATCAACTCCACATCGCCGGGGACGCTCTTGCGCATGAGGTCGAGCAACTCCTGACCATTGGCCGCCAGCGACACCACCAGACCACAATCCTCCAGCAGTTCGCGTGCCACCTGCTGGTTGATGCTGCTGTCATCCACCACCATCACCCGCGCTCCGCCGATATTCTCCTTCAAGCGGGCCTCGATGGTGGCCGGACCCTGATCATAACGGCGGAACCGCAACGGTTTTCCCTCCCGCAGTTCCATCTGGGCGTTGACCAGTTGAGATTGACTGACCGGCTTGAAGATCAAACCATCCACCTGAATCCGATCCGCCTGATTGAGAATCTCCTCACGGGCATGGGCCGTCACCAGCAGGATCGCCGGTTGCTTGTGCAAATCCAGCTCTTCCCGCATGCGGCGGATGGTTTCGATGCCATCCATTTCCGGCATGTTCCAGTCCACGAAGATGAGATCGAAATCCAGACGATTTTCACCCGCGTGTCGCAGCTCCCGCAAGGCGGCCTTTCCCGAGGGCACGCTGACCACCTCCCGGACGATCGGAGCCAACAGATCCTGAAAGATCATACAAAACGGTCCATTGTCATCCACCACCAGGGCGCGGGACTCCCGAAAATGGGACAGATTGATCGGCACCCGGTCCGGTTCCCGCTCCTGGATCGAGAATCCGGCCCGGAAACTGAAATGGCTCCCCTGCCCCGGCACGCTCTCCACCATGATGTCGCCCCCCATCATGGACACCAGACGACGGCTGATCACCAATCCCAGACCGGTGCCCCCGTATTGGCGGGTAATCGAGCTTTCGGCCTGCCCGAACGCCTGAAACAACCGCTCCATCTGTTCGGCGGAGACGCCGATGCCGGTATCCCGCACCGAAAATTTCAGCCATGCAAAGGTCGGGCTGACATAATCCGGCGTCACGGCGATGACCACCTCCCCCTCATGAGTGAATTTCACCGCATTGCTGGCCAGATTGACCAGAATCTGCCCCAGTCTCAAGGGATCTCCGATCAGCAGCAGCGGGGTTTCCGGGGCGATGTGCAACAAAAACTCGATCCCCTTCTCCTCGGCCTTGCCGATGATCAGATCCGATACATCCCGCAGCACGGTTTCCAGCTCGAAGGGAATCGGATCGAGATGCAGCTTGTTGGCCTCGATCTTGGAAAAGTCGAGAATGTCGTTGATGATCCCCAACAGCGTGCGGCAGGCGGTGGAGATTTTCCGCACATAATCGAGCTGTCGGGAGTTGAGATCGGTTTTGGTCAGCAGATGGCCCATGCCGATGATGGCATTCATCGGCGTGCGGATTTCATGGCTCATGTTGGCCAGAAAATCACTCTTGAACCGGCTGGCCTGTTCGGCGGTCTCCTTGGCCTTGGCCAGCTCCTCCTCCTTGCGATACCGTTCGATGATGCCGGCCAGCGTGTGGGTGACGGACCAGAGATATTCGGAGTCGTCCGTGCCCCACAGACATTGCGGACGCAGCGCAATCGCCAGCACGCCGATGGCGCGCCCCCGACTGACAATCGGCAGACAATAGACCGATGGCGACGCATTCCCCTCCAGAGCACACGCCTCCGCAGAGAATGGCTCGCAACGATCCAGAATCGCCGCGCCGGTTTCGAGCGCGCGCGCGCAGGGACAACGGGCCTCCGGGGGGATCCGGTTGCACCGCTCCTCAAACCCATCCGGCAGGCCGACATGCGCGGCCAGCACCTTCCCGCCCGGCTCGCCCGTGGCCAGAAAAATCGCCCCGCCCCCGTCGCTGAAATGGTCGCATCCGTGCAACGCCAGTTTAATATCCTGACGCAACTCATCGTTCAGGGATTGAAATTCCAGTCCGGAATGAAGAATTTTGTTGATATTGTTGCGATAGGTATGCGTCAGCCGATTCTTTTCCCACAATCGGGTGAACGACTGCTCCAACAGGGTCAGCTCATCCCCCTTGGGTTCGATGTGCAAGGTGAAATCCAACTCCTGGCGTGACAGCATCGCCATCCGCCGGGTCAGCTCCCGGATGCGCCGGACCTGTCGCAGCGCGAGTCCCAAAAAGGCCATGACCAGAATCAACCCCATGGCCAGCAGCATTTGTCGTTCCACCGCCAGCAGCCGTTCGCTGAACAGCGCGCCGCGCGCTTTCTTGACGAAAACCGTCAAGTTGATCCGCGCCTCGGTATCCCCGTCGTCGTCGAACTCCTTGCCGAGCAGCAGATAGGGTCCGTTTCCGCTCAGGATGCCATGGGGATCTGTGGAGTTGCGGTGAGGACCGAATCCCTGAACGCCAGGAACGTTGTCGGCCACCACCCGTGGCGGAGAGGTGATCAGAATCGCCACCCCCAGATCATCCGGACTCGAAAACGGATAGATGCTTTCCAACAGATGATCGGTCAGGCCCGTGACCACCATGAGATGGGCCGCCTTTTGCCCCTGCCGATTTCTGACCGTCGCGGTATTCAACATGAACAGTTGATTGTCCTGTTCAAAGACCAACAGTTGCCCGAGACTCTTCGCGAACAGCAACGGAAGCGATTCCATCAGCCAGCCCGGCAGTTCACGTTGTTTCTTGTCCACGAAGAAAAATTCCCGGACATTTCCCTCCGGGTCCATCAACAGCAGCAGGTCGGCGCGCAGATTGTGCCAGGTGCCCGGTGGCGGCAACCACGCCGGCAGTTTTTGGTGCGCGACCGGCGCACCGACCGCGCCGACGGAAGCGACGTGTTCGACCAGCCGGTCATAGGCCGCCAGCAGGGTCATGGTGGCCGACAGTTGATTCTTGAACTGTTTGAATCGTTGCCGCACGGTACGGATTTCACGGCTGAGTTCGACATTGAGCGCGCTGGAGGTCTCTTTGAGAAAAAAACGCGCGTGGAGCTGATCGAGCAACACGCTCGCCACCAGGCTGACCAGCAGCCCGATCAGCACCGTTTTGCCTCCCAGGGTCAATTGATCCAAGCGAAATCGCATCCCCATGCGCCCCGGATGCTGGACGCGGGAATCGCTCCCTGGATCCACACGTCGGAGCGTCATGGTGTCGGCATGCCGATCAATTCATTGCCCTCGAACCGCCAGCCATGGCGTCGCAGCTCTTTGGCGTGAACGATGAATCCGGCCTGCTTGACCTGATCGAACCGGTTGAGCAGATGTTCGATGAGACGATCGGCCAAGGGGTTGGCCCCGGCCCCTTCCCAGGTGGTCATGTTCATCACCTTGAAATAGGGATATTTCCCCGCCGCGACCGCTTGGGCGTCATCCGCATCGGTATCGTTGAGGCGTACCATTTTCACCCGTTCCCGGTTGCCGGGTTTTTCCACCACCCAGCGGGAGACCCACCCGAAGCCTTCCGGATGAACCGCCACCGCATCCACCATGTCGGGGATGGAACTGACGAAATGGGTCTGCTGCAAAAACTGATTCTTGTTGTCGAGGATATCCCGCCAATGTCCCGGTCGGGTTTCGCAGTGGAGGCGAGCCACGGGTTGGATCATACCGCTTTTCCCCTTGGCCTTCGGATCGGAGAGTTCGCTCCACTCCCGCAGATCGCCGCTGTAGATTTTCTGCACTTCGCCGAACGTCACCCGTTCGACGGGATTGTCCGGATGGACGAGAAACACCGTCGGCACGATGCCGATGGTGTGGAAGACAATGCCCGGCAACCGGTCGTAGGAGGCCGGCGGACAACAAAATCCCGCCATATCCGACTGTTTCTTGGCCAGCGGCCCGGAACTGGTGCCACAGGTGCCCTTGTTGACGCGCACCTCAAGATGATGTTCCCGGGCATACTGTTCCACGATCGGGGTCAAGGCGTCGTAGAGATTCTGATCCATTTCGATGATCAGATCGACTTTTCCGGCACCGGGCGGATGGGTGATGCCCTTTTTGATCCACTCCGGCGAAACCAGCCGGGGATTGGGTTTACCCGGCTCGAAGGCCGGCCCTTGCAGAGCGAAATCGATGTCGGACTGGCCCCCCTGTACCAAACCAGGAAGAAAAACCATCAATATCAACAGGAAACGTGTCCAGCAATAGCTGTTCATGACAGGACTCCCGGCAAAAGAGAACGGCTGAAAACCCGGACAGGGACAACAAAGTTTATGATTGTTCATCTTGTCTTGCCCATTGTACCACGGTGCCGATCGGGTGCAATGCAAGATTATCAACCGATCCAAACCCACGGCATAAACCGCCTCCATCACGACGAATCCCGTGTGACTTCAAATCGATCGCTCCTCCGCTTCTCCACGCCCCGCCCCTCCGTCTTGATAAAATCTTGATGCTTTCGCCCGGTGATTTGATCCCGGATTGATGGGGTGCTGGATATTCTGTGCTCTGGCGTCCGGATCGAGCCGGACAGGACGATTCACACCCAGGGAGGAATACGGCATGTCGGCCCAGCACGGGGATTCATCACATCACAACAAACTGTCCACCCTGATGATCGGTGCCCTCGGCGTCGTATTCGGAGATATCGGC
>JADGBU010000238.1 GCA_015231295.1 Magnetococcales bacterium
CAATCGCTGGACAAGGATAGGCGAGATCGGATGTAAAAGTAAGACATTTCAAATCTTTGGTTATGTTCCGGGATCACAAATGTTTCGCGGTGAGGGGGCGGGATGAAACGGATGATGACGGGCGTGGGGAGGATGTTCCGGGATGTGCGCGGGTTGTTCCGGGAGGTCGGATCAGCAGTCGAAGTCGCCCTGGATGTCAGGGGTGGTCGCTTGCCGGTCGAAATCCAGCATCAGCAGCGAGATGATGAAGTCGTACTGATCCGCGTAGACCGCCATCTCCACCACGTCGTGCTTCTGGAACCAGGCGCCTTTTGGCACCAGCATGCCGTCCTTTGGGTAGTTGGTAGCATGGCGCTGGGCCGCCAGTGAGCGTTCCGGGATCTCAACTGGCTCCTTCCAGATCTCCCGGAAGCAGGCGCCACACTTTTTGGCAGCCTCGCTGGCTTCGGACCACAGAATGAAACCGTCCCTGGAGACCACCAGCACCGCCCTCTGTTGGGTCAAACGCAGCCATTGCCGGATCAGAGCCATCAGGGAGACGCCGTAACGGTCGGCACAGCAGCCCAGCATGTTGAGGTCCGTCCATTCCGTCGGCGGGATCTGCTCCACCAGATCGTGCGGGGGAATCAGGAAGTGGGAGGCAAAAGTGTCCGCCTCCCGTTCCAGGCGGTCGATGGGCTGTTCCGGATCCGGAATTTCCTCTGCCACGCACTGAAAGCCTTCTGGACGGAAAGAGCGGTGCATCAGATAGTGCCCGAACTCATGGGCCAGGGTAAAGCGGATGCGCCGTTTGGAAGGAACGTTGCGGTTGTAGACGATTCCCCATCCACGATTGGGATGACGGATCAGGGCGCCCTGAAACCCCGGCAACTCGCCGCCCTCCACGACCATGATCGGCTCCGATGGGTATTTGCTGGCAGAGAACATTTGCGCCACCTCGACCACGCTGACGGGGTGGCGCTCCCGTCCGAAGGCCTGGTCCAGGACAAGGTTGACGAAGTGCGCCCACTCTTCCGGTGACCGGCGTTCCGACATCAACTGTCGCTCCAGAGCTTCACCATCGCCCGGATCTTGCGTCGCGTTTCGACGGGCATGCGTTTGTATTGTCGATAAAAGGCACGATCCACCTCTTCCTCGTCGGGCGGCGCCGATCCCGAGGACATGAGGTACTCCGGCGTCACGCCCAAGGCTTCGGCGATCCGGTGGATCTTCTCTGCCGTGGGACGGGCGTTGTCCCGGTTCTCGAGTTCCCAGATCCGGCTCTTGCTGGTGCCGGTCATCTCGGCCAATTCGTCGAGGGTCCACCCTTTCTCCTTGCGCAACGCCCGTACTTTCTCTCCAGCTTCGGTGGCCATGGCCGCCCTCCCTGCTCTTGGATTTTTGTTCCGTACACGATCATAAAAAAATGTTGACAGCGCAATTATGAGGCTTCAGAATCAGTTCTGTCAACCGATATATTCATTAACCGATATCACAACCGATTGCAAGATGGGGGCGACGATGACCACGATGGCGCGAGTGATCCGCAACACACCGAGGGACCGGTTGCAGGCCTATTTCGATTGGAAAGGCTTCAGTCCGGCAAATCTGCAACCAGGCGGCACGGCGCGACATGCCACCGCTTTGTTGAGGGAGGTGGCCAGCCTGGATGATGCCGTCCAGGCCTCGATGAACGCCGACTTCGAGCGGATCCAGGAGATGACCGACGAGCCGGGCCAGTCCGCAATTCTGCACGTGCTGCAGGATCAAAGCCGCCTTGATGAACTCTCCAACCCGCACGAGCGGGCCATGTGGCTGTTCCTGCACGATCCGGACGCATTCCGACGGGCGGAAGAGATGCGGTATACCGATACGCGCCGTCAGGGTCGGATGTGGTCCGGCTTCGTTGGCCCTCGCAATCTCGTGCCGAGTCAGAATGCTGCGCATCACCGCCGGTTCGAAGAGAAGGTGCGCGTTCTGTTCAACGCCAAGCATGCCAAACTCGACCTGTTCGAACGCACCCGTCCCGGTTTGAAAAACCAGACCGAACATCTGGTGCAGGCCGTGGTCTATCGCGATGGTCTTCCGGACGCCAGCCTGGAGTTCAATGCGCTCGGGGAATTGGAATTGCGCCCCCATCGCCCGGTCATCGAGGTGGCCATCACCTACGAGCCGGTCAGTGGCGTGATCGAGGTGGTGGCATCGGGGGTCGAGCATCGGGCGCGACTGGCGCGGATGTTCGCCGAGGCGATTTTGCGACAGGGGATCCTGGGCCAGCGGGTGCCTCTGCGCCAATACGACCTCTCCCGTCTGCTCTCTCCCGCCGATTTTTCCGCCGATCCCGAGGATGGCGTCGAAGCGGTCAAGGTGACCTAGCTGAAGTTGCGTCATCACGAGTCGGAACAGGCCTGCATGGCCTTGATCGCCGATTGGCGCAACCGGCGCACCGTCCATGACCATGCCCGTGACCTGCGCCTTGGCGAAAGAGGGCTGTCGGAGCGGTTCGAGGTGGACGAAGCGACTCTTTCCATCCGTCTGCGCCCGGCGCGGGGTTCCTCGGGGCGCCGTCGCACCATCAACGTGACCATCGCCCTGCCCAACGGATGCAATCTCAAGAGCAAAACCGAAAAGGAGCGGCTGATCTGCAACAAATATCTCCCCCGTTGGGGACTGGTGAAGGAGGTGTGACCATGCCGACCGCGACCGTGACCGGCAAGGCCTTCCAACTGGCCATCCGGATCTTCAATTTTGAGGAGATGCGCATATCGGGCAGCATGATCGCCGATCATCACTCCGTCGAGGGCAGGATTCTGATGGAAGGCGGTTTGTTGAGCGAAGGAGAGATCAGCTCCTAGGTTCCCAACCGGCACACCTTCGATGGCGACGCGGTGGAACCGGAGTGGAACGAGGAGACACGCACCTACCAGTATTTCAGCTTCGACGACTGCATGTGGGTCGACGTGCCCGAGGAGGACATGAAAACCTACAACCTGGAGGTGGATCGACTGGTGCGCCACATTCGCGATCTGGCGGGACTGGACGGGGAACCTCGCGGGCTGCGCGGCAATCTCCTCTGGAACCTGGGAACGTTCTGGCTGGGCAAGAGGAAGGCCACGCTCTTCCTGGCTCGTCGATTGGACCGGATCGAGTGTTTCGATGAGGTCTTCGACACCCTGAAGCGGTTGGGGAACAAGACACCCGGAGTGGTGCTCGCCTGGGGATTGCCTCAGGGACGCCACGTCGAACTGCCCCTCGGCTACCGGATGGTGAACCTGAGGGATGCCCTGATCGTGGAGGGAGACTCCTGTCGCCTCGATCAGGAGATGGTCAAAGGCGTCCTCACCGGCGCTGGTCAACCGGTTGACGACCTCTCGCCGCTCTGGAGCAGTCCAGATTACAGCGCGGTGAGGGTCAACGGCAGGGAGTTCGTCTTCACCGGCCTGAAGCAGAAACAGGTGATCGGCTTTCTGATCGAGGCATGGAAGCGGGGTGATGCCCGGTGCCGGACCCAGGTGGTTCTGGAGGAGGTGGAATCCTCAGCCGATGCCCTCGGACAACTCTTTCGCGGGCGCCCCGATTGGCGTGACTTGATCGGACAGGGAGATGGTTTCTGCTGGATCAAGGTGTAATCAGTTCCCCCCGCATCAGGCCAGGGACGGCCTGCATGCTTGGAATAGATCCTCACTCCTCAGTGCTCCTCAACTCCTCAGCTCCTCAGCACTCCTCAGTGCTCCTCAGTGCTCCTCAGTTTCTTACCTGGACCCGAAGCAGCTTTGGATTGATAGGGATAAACGATGAAATCATTCTAATATCAATTCATTGGGCAAGATCAACCATTAGATTTTCTTTCTCACTCATAAATTAAGATCAATAGGCGCACGATTCACTCCTCAGTCAGCTCCTCAGTAACTCCTCAGTAACTCCTCAGTTGACGGTTGATAGACTCTTCCCCAGTTCAGCACGCAACCCGGAGGAGAGCATGGAGACCCGTCACATCAACCCGTTTCAGCTTGCCAGGCGGTGGGGGATCAACCCCAAGACCCTCCAGAACTGGCGATGCAGGGGCACCGGGCCGCCCTACCTCAAGATCGGCGGCCACATCCTCTATCGCCTGGAGGAGATCGAGGCCTACGAAGCTGACCGACACATCGCGACCAACCATTCAACAGCATACAAAAAGGAGCATAAAGCATGAACAGCCCGATCCCCCTCGACACCCTGCCCGAATCGCCCCAGGAGCAGATTGCCACTTTGCCGGTGGCTCAGTTGGCCACCCTGCTGGAACAGGCCGACGCCCACCTCAACCGCGCCAAGGCGATCAAGGCCAGCCTGGATGACGCCATCGCGCACCGCTACAACGACCGGGCCGCCCTGGTCCGCAATCAGAACAACAAGCCCACCGGCATCGTCCGCTTCGACGACGGCCCTTTCATCGTCATCACCGACCTGCCCAAGAAACCGGAATGGGACCAGGAGAAGCTGGCCGAACTGGTCGGGAAAATCGAGGAATCCGGTGAAGACCCCACGGATTACGTCGAGGTCGCCTACCGGGTGCCGGAGAGCCGCTTCAACGCCTGGCCCACCTCCATCCGGAAGTTCTTCGAAACGGCCCGCACCCTCAAGGTGGGCAAACCGACCTTCAAGCTGGAACGGCCTGCGGGCCGGG
>JADGBU010000239.1 GCA_015231295.1 Magnetococcales bacterium
TTCTCCCGGGCCATGAAGCTGCTGATGTATCTGGCGACCGGCCTGGTGCTCTTCATGTCCATGGAGTTCATGAAGCGGCACAAGTTCGATGGCGGCGAGTATCAGGTGCTCACCCTGATGGCGATGCTCGGCGGCATGATCATGGCCTCGGCGGGCGATTTCATCATTCTCTACCTCGGCCTGGAGCTGATGTCCCTCTCCATTTATGTGCTGGCGGCCTGGAAACGCGATGATGTCCGCTCCAACGAGGCGGGACTCAAATATTTCGTGCTCGGCTCCATGGCCTCCGGTTTTCTGCTCTACGGCATCACCCTGATCTACGGCACCACCGGCACCACGGTCTTCACCGAAGTGGCCGCCGCACTCGGTCACGGACATATGGCCACGGCCACGGTGATGGGAGTGGTGCTGGTGTTGGCCGGCATGAGCTTCAAAGTGGCCGCAGCTCCTTTCCATATGTGGGCCCCCGATGTCTATGAAGGGGCTCCCACCTCCGTCACCGCCTTCATGGCCGTGCTGCCCAAGGTCGCCGCGTTCGCCGCCATCTTCCGCGTGCTGCTGACCGCCTTCCCCATGCTCCAGGGCCAGTGGAATCCTTTGTTGCAGGTGGTCGCGCTGCTCTCGCTGGCCGTCGGTGCCATCGCCGCCATCAGTCAGACCAATATCAAACGCATGCTCGCCTACTCCTCCATCGGGCATGTGGGCTTCATCCTGCTCGGCCTGACCGCGCACAGCAGCCTGGGCTATCAGAGTGTCGTCGCCTATCTGGCCATCTATATCTTCACCAGTGTCGGTGCCTTCGCCATCGTGCTGCTGCTCAATCAGGTCGGCCTCGGCGACAGCATCGAGGATTACAAGGGACTCGCCCATAAACGTCCCATGCTCGCCCTGCTGATGGCTCTGTTCATGTTCTCCATGGCGGGTATTCCGCCTCTGGCTGGTTTCATGGGCAAACTCTACATCTTCATGGCGGCGGTGCAGTCCGGAATGCTCGGCATGGCCATCGCCGGTGTGCTCTTCTCCGCCATCGGTGCCTTCTACTATCTGCGCATCGTCAAGTTCATGTATTTCGATCAACCGGCGGAAGGGGCGTTCGTCCTGACCCTGGATTTTCCCGCCCGGGCCATCCTGACCGTCACCGGTGTGATCATGCTGTTGTGGGGATTGTTCCCCGGCGCGTTGATGTCCTGGAGTGCGGCCAGCGTCCGCATGTTCCAGTAGTACATCCATTCCATTCGATGGCTTGGGAAGGGGTCTGGGAGTTGTCTGCCAGACCCCTTCCTCGTTTCAGGATTGGGGTCCAGGGGCGAATCCCTGGGGAGTTCCTGCCGGAAATATCAAAACCCTGGGGGAAGAATCCCCCAGACCCCCTCTTTTTTTTCAATACTGGACTTCTCACGATGGCGGCGCTCTGGAACGTGAATCCATGGATGAACTCTCCTCCCCCATGATGACGCTGCTGCGCCAGGAAATTCTGAAACATGGCGGCGTGATCTCTTTTCATCGTTTCATGGCACTGGCCCTCTACCACCCTGAGCATGGCTACTACATGTCGGGTCGGGTCCGGGTGGGGCAGGGGGGAGATTTCGTCACCGCGCCGGAGTTGACCTCCCTGTTCGGTGAATTGCTGACGCTGCAATGTATCGAAATCTGGCAACGACTCGGCGCGCCGGACCGTTTCGAGGTGGTGGAAATGGGAGGAGGAAGCGGGCGGCTGGCGTTGGATCTGCTGACTACGGCGCGTCGCTTTCCCGATTTTTTCGCCGCACTCGCGCTCCGGATGGTGGAAACCAGTCCGGATTTCACCCAACGCCAGCAGCATCGATTGCACGAGGCGGGTTTCGGGCCTGATCGGGTCACTTGGCTGACCCAACTGCCGGCGCGCGTCGAGCAGGGGGTGATTCTGGGCAATGAGTTTCTCGACGCCCTGCCGGTCCACTGTGTGGAACGAACCGCCGAAGGCTGGCGCGAACTCGGCGTCGGTCTCGCGGAAGGAGGCAGGCTGGAAACGGTCCCGATGCCCGCCGGAGTCTCCTTCGTCGCGGCGCGGGGGCTTCCTCCGGAGGCGGAACTGCCGCTCGGCTATCGGGCGGAAATCGGTGTCGATGCCGGAAACTGGATGGCCGCACTGGGACAGGTGCTGGGTCGGGGCGTGGTGTTGATGATCGATTACGGCGAAGTGGGCCGGGATCATTTTTCTCCCAGACGGGCGGCGGGCACTCTGGTGGGACATCGGAACGGAGAACGGATCGATGATCCGCTGTCGTGGCCCGGCGAAATGGATCTGACCGCCCATGTGGATTTTTCCGCCATGGCCCGCGCCGGAGTCGAGGGGGGGCTCGAAGTGTTGGGTTTGACCACGCAAGGCTGGTTCCTGATGGGACTGGGCATCCTGGAACGGGTGGAGATGCTCTCGCGTCGCCTGGAGCCGGCGGCGGTCGAAGGATTGCGCCAGGTGATCATGCGCCTGCTGCTGCCGGATGAAATGGGAGAGCGATTCAAGGTGTTGGCCATGGGTCGCGGGGTGGATGCGGGGGTGTTGTCGGGATTTCGGTTGAATGATCAGCGGCATCGATTATAGAATGTTTCTTTGAGAACGGTGGATCATCGGCCTGGTTTGGGTCACGCGAGTGGATAAGGGACACGTCATGGGTATCCTGAAGGGAAAGCGGGGATTGATTTTTGGGCTGGCCAACGAGCGCAGCATCGCCTGGGGAATCGCACGGGCCTGCCATCGGGAAGGGGCGGTGTTGGGATTCAACTATCTGGGCGATGCGTTGGAAAAAAGAGTCCGTCCCCTGGCCGAAGAGTTGGGTTCCGATTTCGTGATGCCTTGCAATCTCAATCAGGACGAGGAGATCGATGCGGTCTTCAAGGAGGTCGAGTCCAGATGGGGTGGGGTGGATTTTCTGGTTCACTCGGTGGCCTTCGCCAAAAAGGAGGAGCTTGACGGCTATTATTACGATACCTCCCGCGAGGGATTCCGCATCGCCATGGAAACCTCGGTCTACTCCTTGACCGCCCTGTGCGGACGCGCGGCTCCATTGATGCAAAATGGTGGCTCGATCATCACCTTGACCTATCTGGGCGCGGAACGGGTGATGCCCCATTACAATGTCATGGGAGTGGCCAAGGCCGCTCTGGAGGCCAGTGTGCGCTATCTGGCGGTGGACTTCGGACCCAAGAATATCCGCGTGAATGCCATTTCCGCCGGCCCGATCCGCACCCTGGCCGCCGCCGGCATCGGCGACTTCAAACATATTCTTAACTGGAATCGGGAAAATGCCCCGATGCGACGCAATGTCACCATCGACGAGGTGGGAGAGTCGGGTCTGTATCTGCTGTCGGATATGAGCAGCGGCGTGACCGGTGAAGTGTTGCATGTCGATGCCGGTTATCATGTGGTGGGCATGAAGGCCGTGGATCACGACGCGCCATGAGAGAACTGTGATGTCTGGAAATGGCATTGGCGTACTGTTCCGGCTCACCAGCTTCGGGGAGAGCCATGGACCCGCCCTGGGCGGCGTGGTCGAAGGGTGTCCCGCAGGCTTGCCCTTGAGCGAGGCGGATTTGCAGGTCGATCTGGATCGTCGCCGTCCGGGTCAGAACCGCTTCACCACCGGACGCCGGGAACCGGATCTGGTGCGGATTCTCTCCGGGGTGTTCGAGGGCGTGACCACCGGGACGCCGATCGGCCTGATGATCGAAAATACCGATCAGCGGTCCAGAGACTATTCGGAGATCAAGGAGCTGTTTCGTCCGGGTCATGCGGATTATGTCTACTGGCGCAAGCATGGCATTCGCGATTATCGGGGAGGCGGGCGGGCCTCGGCGCGGGAAACCGCGTTGCGGGTGGCGGGTGGCGCGATCGCCCGCAAGCTGCTGGCAACCGCCGGTGTGACCATCCGCGCCGCCTTGATCGCCATGGGTGAGGCGCGTATCGATCGGGAAAAATGGGATTGGGATGAGGTGGCACGCAATCCCTTCTTTTCGCCGGATGCGGAGGCGGTGGGTCGTTTCACGGCGTTGCTGGATGGGGTGCGCGCCGCCGGGGATTCGGTGGGAGCCATGGTGGAGGTGGTCGCCAGTGGCGTGGGCGTGGGATGGGGCGAGCCGGTGTTCGATCGCCTGGATGCCGATCTGGCCAAGGCGTTGATGAGTATCAACGCGGTCAAGGGGGTGGAGATCGGCAGCGGCATGGAGATGGCGCGGGGACGTGGTTCGCAGTTGGCGGACGAGATGTTTCCGGGTGAGGATGGCGGGGTCGATTTCGCCAGCAATCACGCGGGCGGGATCTTGGGCGGGATGAGTACGGGTCAGGAGATCGTCGCCCGTTTGGCACTCAAGCCGACTTCATCGATCCGGATTCCGAAGCGGACCGTGGATGTGGTCGGAAGAGCCCGTGAGGTGGTCACGGAGGGGCGGCATGATCCTTGTGTCGGCATTCGGGCGGTGCCGGTGGCCGAGGCGATGGTGGCGTTGACCCTGGCGGATCACTGGTTGAGATTTCGCAGTCGTGCGGGTTTATCGCTCCACTGACCAACGGGGTCCAGGGGCCAAGGGCCCCTGGTGGGATCCAAGGGCGAAGCTCTTGATGTGATGGACCCATCCTCCTGACAACGGCTTCATTTTGAGCCAGAATGGT
>JADGBU010000006.1 GCA_015231295.1 Magnetococcales bacterium
GACCATCCCAGCGCAGAGGGAGCGGCTGTTCTGGCTCCAGGGCCATGAAGGTCGCGGCATCGGCCAGTTCCAGACGGAGCTTCCATGCCACCGCGTCGTCGTGCCAGGAGAGCGTGGCGCGGATCAGTTCCAGCGGGACTCCCTCGCGGGTGATCGGGGGAATGCGGCCCGGAATGGAACTCTCCGGATGACGCAGATCCCAATGAGCGATCCTCCGGGCCGAGGCGATATTCCGTGTCAGCAGCGAGAACTCCTGTTGCCGCGCGCCGGGGGAGACGGGCCAGGTGTCGGCGCGGGGCTGGCTCTGTCCGGCGGTTGCGGCGTGGCGCAGTGACCAGGAGAAATTCCGTCGAATTTCGAGGGTGTCGTGATCGGGTTGGAGGCTTCGGGCCTCCAGCGATGCGCGCCAGGGTTGATGGCGCGTTGGTTCCACCCGGAGGGCGTGGCGGTGGGTGTGGGTTCGCTCCAGAGTCTGGGCGTATCGATGGGTGTGGGCGCGGAGGAGAAGATCGGTCAATCGCTGGCAGTGGGTGGTTTCGAGTCGCAGAGACCAGAGGTGATGGTGAGGACGATGGGAGAACAGACCCAGATCGTGATCGCTCCGGAGCGCGGTGTGCAGGGGAAAGCCGATCGGTTGCGTCCGTTGGGCGTTGACCACCGGGCGCGTCGCCTGGGGCAGCGTGAAACTCCGCCAGACCGCCGATGACCAACCGGTTTCGTTGCTCCAGGAGCCCTGCGTCTGCCAGGTGATGGTGTCGTCGGACCATTGGCAGGTGAATGCCAGGGGCGATTGGTTGGAGTAGCGGGGCAGCATGCGCAACTCGCCGATTTCGACCGGATTGGCCGCGCCGAAATCATACTGGAACCAGCAGGCGACCCCGGGACTGCCATTGTTCCAATAGCTGCTGGTATTGTTGTCGAACAGTTTGATGGCATCGACGTTGGCGTGACTGGCGGAGACGGTGCCGCCGGAGCAGAGATCCACACTGCCGCCCGGAGCACGCATTTCCGCTTCGTAGAGGGAGATCAGATTGTTGGATCCGGCGGTGGATGCGGTGATGTGAACGCGCCAATAGCGATGGGCCATGAGAGTCATTCCGCTTGGGGTTGGAGTTGAAGCGTTTCGTATTGGGTGACGGGACTCTGGACCAGAGTCGCCGCCTGATCCTGATGAATGTTGGGCCAGAATCCGGTGTGATAGAGAAAATGGTTCGTTTCCCAGATCAGGCGATGGGTGCGGGAGTAGGTGTCGCCGAAAAGATTGGGCGGATGAATTCCGGGAATCGGGAAAACGACCTCTTTGCCGCCACTGTTGGCCGGGATAAAGGGAATGGTCGTTTCAAAGCCGAAGTCGGTGGATACCTGAAGACGAAGCCCGTTCCAGAGATTGGAACAGGCACCCAGACCAAGCGTGAGGATCAGATTGGTGTAGAGTTTCCGCACCTCCTCGTTATGGGATAGGGGGGGATCGTCGGGCGGAGTGAGACCGTCGATGCTCTGTTTGGGCACGAAAGTTTCCAGGCCGGGACACTGGGCCGTGAAATGCAGATCGTAGGTCCAACCGGTGAGAGAGGCGTTCGGGGACCAGAGGACCGCCAGAATCGGAAAACGGAAGCGCGCCAGGGCATTGCCGTTGGCGATCTCGTAATGGGCGGTATAGGGGATGCTGGTGCGCAGGAGCGTTTCCTGGATGGTGGTGTTGAGGTCTGGATGGATGGGGGTGGTCGTGAGTTCCCAGAACGGAATCGACAGATCATAATGTCCGGGGGAGATGGCGACGGGATCTCCCTCTTCCGCGTAACGGCGGGGGTAGAGGGTTTCCAGGGATCGTCCTCCCTCCGTGACCAGATAGACCTGAAAGTCGTTGCGATGTCGTTGCAGAAACTCCCGTACCACCGGCATGCTGAAGGTGAGAATGTAATAGGGGGCCTGATAGGTGAAACGGGCGATCAATCCCGGTGTGGCTTCGGTATAGGTCAGCACCGGATCGGCCCAGGAGTTGGCCTCGCAGAGAAACTCCCATTGCGTATCGAACAGACGGATGCTGACGCCCTCTTCGGAATCGGGGGCAAACTGGAAGCCGTCATCGCGGACAATGCGCAGATGATAGCTGAGTGCCGGGAAAGAGAATGCCGTGATCTGGTCAAAGGGGCCGGTATCGATCAAGGGCAGGATGGTATCGGGCATGGGTTATTTTTATGGTTGGAGTGGGCGGGGTGGGTGGTGAGTGGTGGGGTCCAGGGGCCATTGGCCCCTGGTGGGTCCAGGGCGAAGCCCTGGGAGATGATTCTTCAGGGTTCCCATTTTCAGGGGCTTCGCCCCTGGACCCCACCAGGGCTTCGCCCCTGGACCCCACCAGGGGGATAATCCCCCTGGACCCCTAATGCGCACCGGAAAATCTCAAGGTGATCTCCGGACAACAACCGGCAGGAGGCTGCTGATCACAAACCGCGTCGTCGGCCCGCTTGAGTTTCATCACCAGCTCCACCGGTCTGGCCACATCGATGTAGAGTTCGGGATTGTCCGGAGCCGAAATGCGCTCGGTCCGCACGACGCGGGACTCCTCCACATAGTGGAAACGGGGAGCCTGCTCCGCGCTGACACAGTTGCGAACCGCGATCATCTCTTTGGTGGTCAACAAGGCGCGATCGGGCTGAACGCGCTCCTTGCACCGCTCCCAACAGGAGTGATCGGCCCGAGGGATATAACGATAGCCATCCCCTTCCCGGACGAAGGGTTCATCGTCCAGCGCGCGGAAACCGGTGCGCACTCCGGCATGGCTTGGCCAGAAATTCCGCGTGAAGGTGAGCTGATCCACCATTTCGGGACCGATGGCGATCACCCGAACCACCGGGATCGTGGCATCGTGAATGTTGCCGGCCAGCCAGGCGAGTTTCATCTCCCGGAACCACTCTGCGGAAAGTTGAGCCTCGCCGGAGTCGTAAACGATTTCGTAGAGGCTGTAACCGGGCGTGTACTCCACCACCAGGGCTCCGGTCACGGCCTGGGGATGGTGGAAGGAGGCGGAATCCGGGTCATACTCCGGCAGCGGGAGTTCCTGTCCGTCTCGGTCATAAAAACGGGTGTGGTCGAGGATGCGGGCCTGGGGTCGGTCGTGAAAATGGCGCAATCGTTTGGAATGGGTCTGCACCCACACCAGGGTTTCGACCAGGGGTTCCTGTCGGCGTCCCAGCGGGAGGGGCACGCCTCCTTGCACCGTGAGTCGGCTGCGACTGGCGACCTCGCGGGAGCAGTAGAGTCGGACCCGTTTGCGACCGGGGGCGATCTGGATCAGGGCCTTGTCGAGCCAGGGGGCGTACTCTTCGAGGGCATCGGTACGGGTCCAGGCCGGGACCAGCACCGGACGCACCTGGAGCGGAACCGAACCCCGTTCTTCGATTGCACGCAGTTCAAAGGATTCCGGATGGCTCTGGGCCTGGGGTGCGAAATCGAGCCGGAGTTCCGTTTGCAGGCTGGTCATTCACTCTCTCCGCTGATGGCCACGATCACCTTGTTGCCGGAACGGCTGTTGGCTCCGGCGGGCACCACCCGTTTTTCCCAGATGGCGATCGCCGCCGGATGGGTGGTCCAGGTGATGGTATCGCCGCTGCTCCAGGTTCCGCCCCACGGGGGGGATCCTCCGGCGAGGGTGAAGTAGGGTTTGGAGAAGGTGGGATTGTTGGGGGCGAAGGTCGCGCCGATGGAGCCGCTGCCCACGTTGCCCAGGGTGTTGCCCGCGCAGGTGAACTGGGTGGCGTTGGTGAAGGTGAGGGTCCAGGTCTGCTCGACGGTGCCGATGTGATCGCCGCTCACCGGCGACTGGGTTTCGTCATAGCTTCCGGCAGCCGAGGACTCCTGCCAGCCGCTCACCGAGGCGGCGATATCCGCGCCTTCCAGCACCGAGGCGACTTTGGTGGCGGTGGACAGATAGTTGAAACCCACGGTGCTGCCGTTTTCGAGGGTCAGGGTGGCGAGGGTGCCGTTCCAGGAGACGCCGTTGCTGGCGGCCAGACGCAGGAACTCCGCGTTGCCGTCGATGGCCTCGACGCTGGTTTTGTCCGAGATGCGGATCAGATCCCCATCGCGGAAGATGGCATGTCCGGAGGCGTCGTTGCCGTTTTCCACGGTGACGGTCAGGAGGGTGTCTCCGCTCAGGAGGTCGGCGTCGAGATCCCCGGCCCCGTAGAACCGGGTATAACCGCTCGCCTGGGCCTGGGTATCGGTGTGGGTTCCGGCCATCAGCACCACGCTGTCGTCGCCGGGGGTGTGGGTTTCGACGAAAACGCGCGGATCGATCAGGGCCAGATCGTCGTCGTTGGCGATCTTGATGAAGGTTTTGCGATATTTGACCGATCCGGCGGTCCGTTCCGCCTGGGGCACGTCGGGCCAGACGTTGTTTTTAACGCCGTCCGGGATTTCATTGGCCGACATGGCCCCTCCGTTGCTGTTGCCGTCGTTGACGACCTGTGATTGATACCATTTGATTTCACTGGTCTGAATGGCCATGTCTTACGCTCCATGGATTCCGAATGGATGGTTGAGGCCGGGGGATCGCGCCCCCGGCGGATGAAGGGGGACCGTCACACCAGCAGCAGCCGGATGGTGGCGGTATAGCGGTCGTGACCCGGCCACAGCGGGGTCACGGAGAGCGCGGGAGGGGTGTCGTGGCGGAACATGACCGTTCCGCTCCAGTTCTCCCAGATCAGGGTGAAGGAGGCTCCGGGCTGTGCGGCCAACACGGCCAGAGCCTCCACGGTGGAGCGATCCAACCAGGCCGCGTCGCTCTGGGCCACCAGGGTGACAGGGGTGCCACCTTTGCGCGGTTGGGCCCAGATCACCGGTTTTCCGCCCAGAGTGCGGACCACCGTCTGTTCGACGGGCGCGGCGTCATGGCGATCGTTCCACATCAGGCCGTCGGGCAACGGCACCTCTTCGAGCTGTTTCATGGCGACTTTCCTCTCTTGCGGACAGCGGTCAGGATCCCCCCGTCACGATGCGGGTGGCGAAACGGAGGGGAAACAGGGCCGCGCCCGGCACGAAACGGGCTCCCGGGGTGGTGATGAGTCGCAACGGGCCATGTTCGGGAGAGGGACTCCAGCCGATCAACGCCCGACAGACCCGCAGCAACAGCGGTCCCGCCTCTGCCCGTTCTCCGTCCCCCCCTTCGGCTTCCCGGAGATTGCGGATCGTCACCACCACCAGCCATCGTTGTTCCAGGGCCTGCTCTCCGGCGGCGTGGAGCAGGGGTTCGTGACCGTCGAAGATCAGATGCAGGGCGGGCGTGGCACCGGTGCGCGCGGTGATGCCGTTCAACTCCCGTGCGCCCTGCACCTGACGACACTCCGGAAGGGTGCTGCGCAACCGTTCCAGAATCGGTTGTTCGGCGGCGAAGAGAGTGTCCATGTCAGACGAACCCCCGGAGCGTCCAGTCATCGAAGCGTCGCGGCGGGGCGTCGAAGGCCGGCGCGCCGACCCCGGTCACTCCGCCTCCCGGCAGCGCGATTCGTCCCGCCGCCAGCTCCCGCAGCCATTCCAGGGCCTGGGCGTGACCCTTCTGGACCTCTTCCGGCACCCGCTCCCGATGCAGCAGACGCCGGGCGATGGCACCGCAGAGGCGGGGCAGGGGGCTTTGGGCCACCTGATCCGCCGTCAGGGGCAGCGCGTGCCGCAGGGCCAGATGGGATTCCATCAGCCGTGAGGCGTCGGCGATCGCCCGTTCGATGGCCAGCAGACCGGCATCGGCGGCGGCGATTTCGGTCGGGGAGAAGTCGTCGCGACTCTCTCCGCCGATGGTGCGGCGCATCAGTTCTCCCGAGACCGGGGCCAGCTCCTCCGGAACCGACACCTGAGCCAGCTCCCGGGCTCCGAACCAGATCAGCAGGGCTTCAGCCGTGGTCAGATTCATCGTTCGGGCTCCCGTTGTGATCGGGCCGTTTGCGGCGCGCCCGGATGGGTGGAGTCGGAGTCGATTCCGGAAGGCACGGACGCACGGCTCCGAGGGCCAGGAGCGGCTGGGCCGTTTCCGGATCCAGGGAGAGGGTGGCTCCGGGACGGAAACAGATGCCGTCGTGACGTAACGGGGTGACAACCCGGAAGCTGGCCATGGGATCAGGCCGGATTGCGGATCAGAAAACCGGAGAGAATGCCGGTCAGCACCGGCACCCGCTCGTAGGTCACGGGATAGATCCAGCTTTTGGCGTTGTTCTCGTAGTAGGGCCGCTCCACCAGGGGATGGCCCTGCATGGTGTAGGTGTAGCCGAAGGAGGGATCCTCCATGCCGGAGCTTTTGGGCGGGGTATAGGCCAGGATGGCGTGATTGCCCCAGATGTCGATATCGGCACCGGCGTCGTCGAAGGCCACCGCCTTGCCGACCACCACGGTTTGCAGATCCCACAGCGCGGCGAGCATATCCGGCGTCACCGAGTCGCGGCTGGTGTATTTGAACCGTTCCACCACCTGGGGATGGCTCTTGAGGGCGGTGAAGGCGCGCGCCGACAACAGCAGGGTGTTGGGATAGATGCCCACCGACGCCCGGACCGCTTCTCGTCCGGCGTCGATGTCGGCGGAGGGGTTGGAGGCGCCATCGCTCCATTGGTCGGTGCCGGAGAGGGTGAGTTTATGGTTGTCGTCGTAGTGATCGGGATTGGTGGCGAGGTTCGCCTGATCGTACTCCAGGGTCAGGGAGAGGGCGCGCAACGCCCCGGCCACCGAGCGTTGCGCCAGATTGACGCCGGGAGCGCGGCTGGCGTCGCGTTGATATTCGCGGGGCACCTGGGCTTCGAGGGAGTCTTGGACCAGGGCGAAACTTTTGCCCAGAAAGCCGAATTGAATGCGACGGGTGGCCGTGCCGGGGGCGCGGCGCACCTGATAGAGCTTGAAGCTTTCGCGACCGAACTCCAGCACCTGACCGCCGGAGACCAGTACCGGCACTTTGGGAAAGAGGGCCTGACCCACATGTTCGGCGTGGCGGTAGCCCTGGGCGATTTCGGTCAACACCGGGTCGATGACCCGCACCTGATTGGGAGACATGAGCATGGGAATGAAAACTCCTGGCAAGGATGGATGGAGTACGCGTCGTGGATCGGTTGGTCCGGTCCGGATCAGCGACGCAGGAGAATTTCGATGAATTCGCCCGCGCCGGAGGCCGGTTGCAGGGCGTCGCCGAGGACGAATTCCGGGGGATCGCCCCCTTCGAGGATCGTTCCGTTGGCGGCGGAGCTGGTGACGGCGGTGGCTCCGGCGGCGAGGCGCAGGCTGCCGGTGGCGGGAATCACCCGACCCTGATCATCGGTGATCAGGGGGGCTCCGAGGGTGATGGCGGCTCCGGATTCGGCCACGGCGGTGCCATGCGTGACCACGGCCAGGGCAGTGCCCTGGGTGGCGGCGGTCATGGCGATTCCCATGGGTTTGGCACCCTGGGCGGCGATCGGCGCGCCGTTGAAACCGACGGCGCGACAGGCAGAGACGCTGGCGGTGGCCACGACGGTCAGGGTGAGAACGGAAATGCTTTGCTGGCTCATGGGGAAGGGCTCCTGGTTTACGCGCCGACGGTCAGGGCGGCGGTGAGATAGTCGGTGTTGTGGGTGTTGGCGTAGGCGAGAATGCGGGCATGGGTTGCCAGGGCCGAGGGTTCCGCGCTGTAGCCGTTGGGAAGCTGAAAGCGGATCGCCTCCGCGCCGGAACGGGTGGCCGGGGCGTGTTCGGCGTAATCGACCTGCCGGGGCAGCTCCTTGAGAAACCCTTCGAGAAAGGCGCGCCGCCCCTGATTTTCGGCGAACTCCACCACGCCGGAGTCGGAGAGGAAGACCAGAAAGGCGATCAGTCCCTCCCGGAAACGGGGCAGGATGCGACCTTCGGCGATCAGGTCATCGACGAAGGCGGCGGCCTTGATCTGACGCTGTTGGGTTTCGGCCTGACGCAGGCTCTCTTCGCGGGTGGTGATCTGTTGGGCCTGTTCGGCGAAACGGGCCTCGCGGGCGGCCAGTTCCTGTTCCTGCCGGGCCAGTTGTTCGTGTCGGTGTTGCCACTCTTGCGCTTCTTGGGTGTTGTGCATGCCAGACTCCAGGGAGGGTTGAGGCGTGACGGCTGAGTGCCACGCCGGGGATGGGGCCAAGGATTCCCCCACGGCCAGAGCCGATGGCCCGTCGTGCTCGTGGAACGATACCTGGGGCATGCCCTTGACCGCCGGAGGCTGTGCTCCGAGCAGTCCCACATGGCGCGGATAGTAGACGCCAGGGACCGGGTTGCCGGGACCGTCCGGGGTGTAGAAACTGGTGGAGACGTTGCGATAGCGTCCCCCGTTGACCAGCTCGATCACTTTGGGATCGAGATCGGTCAGGGTGGCCATGAGGGTGCCGTCTCGCAAAGAGAGTGCGGCCACCCAGCCCCAGGCCGGGGCGTCGTGACGCGGGTGTCCGATGACCAGCGGTGCTTTCCAGCGTACCGGGTCATAGGCTGCGACCGTGCGTTCCAGGTCGGCATCGGTGATGACCAGAGTCGTTCCGCTCATGTCCGCGTGACGACCCGACTTGAAAATGGAGATGACAGGAGATGCGTTCATGGACAGGGAGTATGGATGGCGACGGGGGAAATGATCAGGTGCAGTGGTGCGGCATTTTTTTTTCCAATCGTTTTCCCGGTTCCGTGTGATAGAATTGTTCCGGTGGCGCGTTTCCCGGGGCGAGGGGGGGAGAGCTGCCAGGGATCATTCTCTAAAAATGTGTGAGGGATTTATGGGTCAATCTCACGATCAGGTTCCCGCGATGCAGGAAATTGAACTGGATAACCCGATGGGCGCGGTGGAAGAGTTCACCATCAGCCAGGATTGGAACGCCGAACGGACCAACGAATACGAACTCTGGGCGGAAATGCCCGGACAATGGGGCCAACAACGATTGTGGGTCGCTTTCCACGAAGAGACCGGTTATCTGCAGTTCAACGCCTACATGAACCTCAAGATTCCGCAACGGTTCATGGCCATGGCGGCCCAGACCATCACCCTCATGAACGAACGGGTCTGGCTCGGTCATTTCGAGATCTGGCACGAGGAGCGCACGCCGGTTTTCCGGGTGGTGTTGCCCCTGAGAGGTGCGGAACTGCGTCCGGAACAGCTCGAAGATGTCATCGCCGCCATCGAAGAGGAGACCGAACGGTTTCATCCGGCGTTGCAATGGGTGGTCTGGGGTGGCAAAACGCCGGAAGAGGCCATCGCCGCTGCCATGGTCGATACCGAAGGCGAAGCCTGAACGCATCGGGGTCCAGGGGCCAGGGGCCCCTGGTGGGGTCCAGGGGCGAAGCCCTTGGGACTTATATAAAAACCAATCAAAATGACCGTCAAAACCCTGGGGGATGAATCCCCCAGACCCCCTCTTTTCTTTCACTGGTTTGGTATCTCGGAGGAGAGTATCGGTATGAAACGGATCACGGGGGGGGGAGTCGCCCGGTGGGTGCTGGCCCTGATGTTGGGATGCACCACGGCGGCCCAGGCGGAAACCATCAAGATCGGTGTGGCCGGACCTCTGTCCGGACCCCAGGCCGCCTTCGGCGAGCAGTTCTGGCGCGGAGCCGAACAGGCCGCCAAGGATATCAACGCCCAGGGTGGCATTCAGGGGGCTTCCATCGAGCTGGTCCGGGGCGATGACGCCTGCGAACCCAAACAGGCGGTGGCGGTGGCCAACCGTCTGGTGGATTTCGACCATGTGGCGGCGGTGGTGGGACACTTCTGCTCCTCCTCGACCATTCCGGCCTTCGAGGTCTACGCCGAAGCGGGCATTCTCTCCATGACGCCCGCCTCCACCAATCCCATGGTCACGGAACGGGGACTCCCGACCGTCTTTCGCACCTGCGGTCGGGATGATCAGCAAGGGGTGGTCGGGGCCGAGTTCGTGGTGAAACAGCTCAAGGCGCAACGAATCGCCGTGCTCCACGACAAGGATACCTATGGCCAGGGGCTCGCCGACTCGATGAAAGCCCATCTGACCACTCTGGGCCTCAAGGAGGTGCTCTACGAAGGGCTCACCCGTGGCGAAAAGGATTTCAACGCCCTCGTGACCAAACTGCGCGCGGTGAAGGCCGATGCGGTCTACTTCGGCGGTCTGCACAGCGAGGCCGGACCGCTGGTGCGTCAGATGCGGGAACAGGGGCTCCAGATCCCCCTGATCTCCGGCGATGGCATCATGTCGGAAACCTTCGTCACCTCGGCGGGCGGACCCAAATTCGTCGCGGGGGTCTTCATGACCTTCGGGGCCGATCCCCGCAAGATCGCCGCCGGCAAGGAGCTGGTGGAACGGTTCCGCAAGGCGGGCTACGAACCGGAAGGCTATACCCTCTACTCCTACGCCACGGTGCAATCCATCGCCCAGGCGATGCGGGCCACCCAATCCCGCGAAGGGGCCAAACTGGCCGCCTGGCTCAAGTCCAACGCGGTCGATACCGTCATGGGCAGCAAGTCCTGGAATGCCAAAGGAGATCTCAAGGTCTCGGACTATGTGATGTATCGCTGGACGGCGACGGGCCAATACGAAGAGGTTCAATAGCGGCCTCGTGAGCTTTCATATTTTCGTCCAGCAGGTGGTCAACGGGCTGGTGTTGGGCTCGGTCTATGGTCTGATCGCCGTGGGCTATACCATGGTCTACGGCATCATCGGCATGATCAACTTCGCCCATGGCGATGTCTACATGATCGCCGCCTATCTGACCGCCATCTTTCTGGCCGCCCTGACCCTGCTCGGCGTGCAGTCGCCACCGGTGATCATCCTGCTGGTGCTGCTGCTGACCATCGCCGTCACCGCCCTCTACGGCTGGAGCGTGGAGCGGATCGCCTATCGACCGCTGCGCCACTCCACCCGGCTGGCCCCGCTGATCTCCGCCATCGGCATGTCCCTGATTCTGCAAAACTATGTCCGCCTCTCCCAGGGCGGACGCACCCAGGGAACCCCCACCTTTCTCGATGGCAGCGTGCGCCTGTTCGAACAGGGGCCGGATCAGTTCGTGCAGATCACCCATGCCCAGATTCTGATCGTGGTCATGGCGGTGCTCGGCATGGGAGTGCTGTGGTATCTGATGCAGGCCACCGCCATGGGTCGGGCCTGTCGGGCGGTGCAGCAGGATCGGATCATGGCGTCGCTGCTCGGGGTCGATGGGGATCGGGTGATCTCGCTCGTCTTCGTGCTCGGAGCCTCCATGGCGGCGGTGGCCGGCACCCTGGTCACGTTCAATTATGGCTCCTTCGATTTTTTCATCGGCTTCGTCACCGGCATCAAGGCGTTCACCGCCGCCGTGCTGGGCGGCATCGGCTCCCTGCCCGGAGCCATGCTCGGCGGATTGGTGCTCGGCTTGTCGGAATCGATCTTTTCCGGCCTGGTCAATACCGATTACAAGGATGTCTTCGCCTTCTCCCTGCTGGTGCTGGTGTTGATCTTCCGACCCAGCGGACTGCTGGGCCGTCCCGAGGTGGAGAAGGTGTGATGAACGGCTCTGGCGAGGGCGCGCACGGCGTGGGACGTTGGCTCCGGGAGGCCGCCATCACCGGAGGCATCGCCTTTTTGCTGTTCGCGCCGATCACCGGGGTCACTCTGTCCGGCTACACCCTGGAAGGACATTGGCAACGCCCCTTGTGGCTGGCGGTCTGGGTGGCGGTGGGACGGTTTCTCTGGAGCTGGTTTCGCGCCCGTCCCCGGCCATCGCCCGCCCTCTCCCGCCTCTCCGGAGCCTTCTCCCTCTGGCTCGACGACCACCGCACCCACCTGATCCTGATCCTGCTGCTCGGCGCGATGATCCTGCCCTGGTTCATCGGCAAATACTGGCTCAACGTGGCGATTCTGGCCTGGATCTATGTGTTGCTGGCCCTGGGCCTGAACATCGTGGTGGGACTGGCGGGACTGCTCGATCTGGGCTTCGTGGCTTTTTACGCCGTGGGAGCCTATGGCTATGCCCTGGGCCATCAATATCTGGGCCTGAGCTTCTGGGCCGCGCTGCCCTTCGGCGCGCTGCTGGCCGCCTGCTTCGGGGTGATGCTCGGCTTTCCGGTGCTGCGCATGCATGGGGATTATCTGGCCATCGTCACCCTGGGCTTCGGCGAGATCATCCGGTTGGTGATCAACAACTGGATGAGCTTCACCGGCGGACCCAACGGGGTGCGCGCGCCGTTTCCATCGCTGTTTGGCATCGATTTCGGGCGTCGCGCCGCGCCGGGACATGTCACCTTCCACGAATATTTCAATTTGCCCTATTCCAACGAATATCGGGATATTTTTTTCTATTTTCTGCTGCTGATCGTGGTGAGCGGCATGGTTTTCCTGGTGCGACGGTTGCGGCGCATGCCGCTGGGCCGCAACTGGGAGGCGTTGCGGGAAGATGAGATCGCCTGTCGTGCCCTGGGCATCCAACCGGTGACGGTGAAGCTCTCCGCCTTTGGTCTGGGAGCCATGACCGGCGGGTTGGGCGGAGTCTTTTTCGCCGCCTCTCAGGGCTTCGTCAATCCCACCTCGTTCACTTTCATGGAGTCGGCCCATATTCTGGCCATCGTCATTCTCGGGGGGATGGGCTCCACCGGAGGCGTGATCGCCGCCGCCGTGCTCCTGACCGTGCTGCCGGAGGCGTTGCGGGATTTCGCCGAGTATCGCGGTCTGTTGTTCGGGTGCGCCATGGTGCTGATGATGGTCTGGCGTCCCAAAGGGTTGATGGGCATGCGTCGCGCCCGGTTCCGGCGTTCCGGGGTGGCGTGATGGCCGCACTGTTGACCGTCCGGGATCTGAGCATGCGGTTCGGCGGGGTGGTGGCCTTGAACGGCGTCGGATTCGAGGTGGCGCGCGGCAGCGTCACCGCCCTGATCGGTCCCAATGGGGCCGGAAAAACCACGGTCTTCAACTGTCTGACCGGCTTCTATCGTCCCTGCGGGGGAGCCATGCGGCTGTCGTATGCGGATGGCTTGCAGGTGGATCTGATCGAAATTCTGGGGGGGCCGTTCCGGTGGCGCGATTTGAGTTCGCCTCGGGCCTTCGGCAGGCGTCTTTATTACAAGATGTTCGGCGGCGCGGCGTTGGCGGCGCGGGCCGGGGTGGTGCGCACCTTTCAGAACATCCGCCTGTTCAAGGAGATGACCGCCATGGAAAATCTTCTGGTGGCTCAGCGGGCGCGGGTGAACAATCAACTGTTGGCGGGTCTGCTGGAGAGTGCCTCCTATCGTCGCGCCGAGGCCGAGGCGGTGGAGCGGGCCTGGTACTGGTTGGACTTTTTCCGACTGGCCGACGATGGCAACCGGCTTGCCGGCGAGTTGCCTTATGGACGGCAACGCCGTCTGGAGATCGCCCGCGCCATGTGCGTGGGGCCGCGTCTGTTGTGTCTGGACGAGCCGGCGGCGGGACTCAATCCCAACGAAACCCGCGAGTTGTCCGAGTGGATTCTCGCCTTGCGGCGGGGACATGGGGTGACGGTCTGTTTGATCGAGCACGACATGGGTCTGGTGATGGAGATTTCGGATCATGTGGTGGTGCTGGATCACGGTCAGGTGATCGCGTCGGGTCGGCCCGAGCGGGTGCGGGATGATCCGGTGGTGCTGGAAGCCTATCTGGGCGCGCCCGGAGAGGAGGGGTGGTGAAACGGCACGAGATTCTGGCGTTGCGGGAGGTGGATGTTGCTCACGGTCACAGTCCGGTGTTGCATCAGGTATCGCTGAGCGTGCGGCAGGGGGAGATCGTGACCCTGATCGGGGCCAACGGGGCCGGGAAATCGACGCTGTTGATGGCGATTTTCGGTCTGCCACGGGTGACGCGGGGAGAGATTCTGTTCGACGGTCGGGAGATCACGCGTGTGCCGACCCATCGGATCGCCCGGATGGGGATGGCCCAGGTGCCGGAGGGACGACGGATTTTTCCGGGCATGACGGTGATGGAGAATCTGGTCATGGGCGGGGCCGGGGCACCGGTCGATGAGGCGGTGCTGGAACGGGTCTGCGGTCTGTTTCCCATTTTGCGGGAGCGGAGTGGTCAGCGGGCCGGAACCCTGTCGGGAGGGGAGCAGCAGATGCTGGCCATCGGTCGGGCCTTGATGGGCAAACCTCGGGTATTGCTGCTGGATGAGCCGAGTCTGGGCCTGGCACCGTTGATGATCCGGCGTATTTTTCAGGCGTTGCGGGCGATCGTCGCCGAGGGCACCACGTTGTTTCTGGTGGAGCAGAACGCCAATCAGGCGTTGCGGCTGGCGGATCGGGGGTATGTGCTGGTCAACGGGCGGATTGTCCTGGAGGGGGGCGGGGAGTCGTTATTGGCCAATCCGGAGGTGAGGCGGGCCTATTTGGGGGGGCATTGAGTCTCATCTATGCTTATGGATCCCCCCTGGAGGAGTTTGGGGCAAAGTCCCCAATTTTCCTCCCTTAGACGGCCTTTATATTCTGTGATTCTGTAATCCTCTCTTGCCTGTCTTCCTTCTTCCCCTTTTTTTTTGAATTCACCTCGTTTTCCCTCCAGGAGAAGATGCGCATGAACCTGCGATTGGCATTGTTGCTGTCCACCTTTTTCGGGGCGGGTCGTCTGCCCAAGGCACCCGGCACCTGGGGCACGGTGGCGGCGATACCGCTGGCGATGCTCGCCCAGTGGAGCGGTCCGGTGGGGGGGTGGATGCTGTTATCGCTGGTCTGCGTGCTGGGGGTCTGGAGCGCGGAGGTGGTCTGTTGCACCTTGCAGCGCAAGGATCCTTCGGAGGTGGTGATCGATGAAGTGGCCGGATTTTTGCTTGCCATGATGATCGCGCCCTCTGGTTGGGGCTGGATGGTGGGTGGATTTTTGCTGTTCCGCCTGTTCGATATCTTCAAACCGTGGCCTGTGGATGTCCTCGAACGTCTGCCGGGAGGCTGGGGAGTGATGGCGGATGATCTGGCCGCCGGGCTTTACGCGGGATTGAGTCTCTTTTGTCTCGCCAGGATTGGGTTGCCATGAAGTGTCTGCTGGTCATGCCGCGCTGGAGCGAACACGGCTCCTTGCTGCCCCCCTCGGGTCGTCCCTATCTGGATTTGACGCTGGAGTGTCTGGGGATCGGCCCGTTGTCGGTGATGGAACTGGATGAGGATGAACCGTTCGACCCGGCGGAGGTGCCGGAAAAATACAAATTGATTCTGGTTCAGGATCACGGTCGCAATCCCCGTCTGCGCCGGTCGTTGTTGTCCAACCTGGGGTTGTCGCTGGGATTGGGTGGAGAGACTTCGGCGCGATTGAAGGTGCTCGGAGCCCGTACCCTGTTGGATCGGCAGGGAGAGCCGACCGGCTTCGCCCTGGAGCGGCGCGGGCGCATGGTGGCCTATTTCAGCCATTCGATCTGGACGGCGCGGGCTTCGCTGATCAAGATGCTGCGGGGCTTCGACGGCATGGACAATCGGATCCGGCGCAATCGGGAAACCGTCTGCTGGATGGTGGAAGGGGCCGGAGAACCGCTGACATTGGGAGAGGATCTGGTCAGCGATTCGTTTTCTTTGTGCAAGGTGCGCAATCTGCCCAACGGCGACGCGGGATTGCTGATTCCGGCGATCATGGGGGAGGAGTTCAAGCGGCGGGTGAAGGAGCGTCTGGGCAATCGGATTCATGCCCAGTCGCCTCGTCCCCTGGAGGAGTTGCTTGGGGATCGGCTGATCAAGTCGGGATTGAAGGTGACGGTGGCCGAATCGTGTACCGCTGGATTGATCGCGGCGCGGTTGTCGGCGGTGCCGGGTTCGTCGGCCTATCTGGGCCTGGGGATGGTGACGTATGCCAACGAGGCCAAGCAGCAATGGCTCGGGGTGGAGGAGAGCCTGTTGCAGCGGGTCGGGGCGGTGAGTCGGGAGGTGGCCATGGCCATGGCCCGAGGCGTCCTCAAGAGCAGCGGCGCGGATTTGGCCGTGGCCGTGACCGGCCTCGCCGGACCGGATGGCGGCAGTGAGGAAAAACCGGTGGGAACGGTCCATCTGGCGGTATGCGATCGATACCATCAAACATTGGAACATCGAGGATTTTATCTTGGCAACCGGGAGCGGATCCGCTGGCAGGCCAGTCAGACCGCGTTGCACCTGTTGCGCAGAATGGTGATGGCTCAAGGACAGGAGAAACCATGATGGATCATCGGCATGGAGCCGCAACATGGATGAGCGGCGCACTGGTGGCGTTGGTGTCGTGGGTCGCGGGGATGGAACCGGCCTGGGCCTTTCATCCCGACGATGTGCCCCGGCGTCAGTATATTCTGAAAAACCGCAAGGATGAGGTGATCGGCGGCAATTATTATCGTCATCGGGTCACGGCCAACGATACCATGATCATGCTGGCGCGGGACAATCATCTCGGCTTCAACGAGATCATGCTGGCCAATCCCACCCAGGATCCCTGGAGTCCCAGGATCGGCAGCAAGATTCGTCTGGACTTTCGCAAGGTGTTGCCGGGTTTGTCCAATCCGGCCCGGATCGTGGTCAATCTGCCGGAGATGCGTCTCTATCACATGCGGGGGGAGCGGATCGAAACCTATCCCATCGGCGTGGGACAGGAGGGGATGATGACCCCTCGGGTGCGTACTTCTGTCACCGGCAAGATGGCCGATCCGATCTGGCGTCCTCCGGCTTCGATCCGCAAGGAGGATCCCTCCCTGCCCGAGGCGATCATGCCGGGACCGCGCAATCCGCTGGGCACCCATGCGATCTATCTGAGTCTGCCGGCCTATCTTATGCACGGCACCAACCGTCCGCTCGGGGTGGGACGCCGGGTGAGTCACGGCTGTATTCGTCTCTATCCGGAGGATATCATTGCCTTTTTCCCCAATGTCAACCCGGGGGACAGCGTGGCCATCGTCAACGAACCGGCCAAGGCGGGCTGGCGGGATGGCGAGCTTTATCTGGAAGTCCATCCGATTCTGGCCGATCTGAAGCATGAAGGCAGTCTGCGGGAGATGATGGAAAAAGCCATCAAACAGGCGTTGACCCGTCGTCCCGATTTGCAGGTGGTGGTGGATTGGCGGTTGGCGGAACGGATGGCCGACAATCCGGATGGTCAATCCCGGCGGATTGCCGTGGCCACCAACGCCAACTTCGAAGGTCGCGAGGCCTATCTGACCGTGCCGGAAATTCCCGAAGAGCAGACCATCCCCGAAGGGGGATTGAATCTGCCCAATCTGGAACAACTGGATCGGGAAGATGGCAATCCGGCGGCGATTCGCATCGATCAACCGGTGCCGTCGGGTGTGGTCAACAAACCGTCGTCCGCGCCGGTGCGGGAGTCGCAGCCCGTTCCCGCGTCGCGGGTCGCGCCGCCGGATCCGGCCTTGCAACCCGAGGCGGAATCCATGCCGTCGGCGGGAGAGGCCTCTCCTCCGGAAGGTGGCGTCGATCTCCCGCTGCCGCCGGTTGTCGAACCCGAACCCGAAGCGGTCACGATGCCCGAATCCGAACCGGAACCCGAGGCGGAACCCCTGCCGGAGGAGCCCTTCTCCCGCTCCGAATCGGGCGCGCCCCGATGAAACCGCTCCGCCGTCGCCCCTGCCGATGAGGGAGTCGGGATGATTCGGCATCTGCGTTTCAGACGGAAGGTTTCGCTGTTTTTTCTGCTGGTCCTGGCGGCGTTCGCGGTGAATGCCGTCCAGGCCATCTCCCATTACACCATCAATCAATCCTCCTGGCAGCGGGATCATCTGACCCGTCAGGTCAGCATTCTGATTCATCAGATCGACAAGAGTTCCGATCATGCCAATCAGGAGGTCGAAGCCTTTCTGCGCACCAAGGATGCCAAAATCGGCGAGCGGGTGATCGTTTATCTGCAAGAGATTCTGCCCCGTCTGCAGGAGTTGGATGAGTTGGGGGTGGTGGCGGATCGGCAGAGTGTGCTTCTGGCGCGGGAACGGATCGGCGAGCAGTTGGAGCTGTTTCGACGCATTCAGGGCAAACTGCTGGAGATCGGGCTGAACGAAAATTCCGGTGAACATGGCCGCATTCGCACCCGCATTCATCAGGTCGAGCAGTGGTTGCAGGAGGCGCGGGCGTTTGACGTGTTGAGCTCCATGCTGCAACTGCGTCGCCATGAGAAGGATTTCATGGAACGCAAACAGATTCTCTATCTGGAACGGTTCAACGTCGAAACCGAGCGGTTTCAGAGTTTGTTGAGTCAGGCCGGAGTCGGGGAGCGGCGGCAGGAGCTTCAGGAGTGTTTTCTTTCCTATGCCCATGGATTTTATACGATTGTCAGCGATCTGCTCGTTGTGACCCAATGGATCGAGAAATATCGTCAGCAGGTGTTGGAAACCGCCGAGGCGGTGCAGGGTCTGCTGGACGCGCTCGATGAGGTGTACAAGCGTCACGACGCGCAGCAAAACGAGGCGTTGTTCGATCAATTTTTGCGTTCCCAGTTGACCAGTCTGCTGGTGTTGTTGGCCATCGGTCTGCTGCTGTCGTGGTTTCAGTACGATCTGTTGCATGCGGTGAATCAGTTGAGTGCCGTGGCGCGTCGGGTGGCCGGTGGCGAGGATCCACCGATCGTGGTGGAGCGTCGGGATGAGGTGGGGGAGTTGGCCTCTTCGCTCAAGGTGATGCAGGACTCCCTGACCGCACGCCATCGCGAACTGGAGGAGATGGTCCGGGAGCTTCAGGAGAGCGAACGGGAGAATGCGCGGGCGTTGGATTTGCGTTCCGCCATTTCGACCATTTTGCAGCAGTCGCTGTTGAGTCTGACGCTGGAGGAGATTCTCCGGAAGGCGTTGCAGGTGGTGTTGTCGGTGCCCTGGCTCGGGGTGGAGCAGCGGGGGGCGATTTTTCTTTACAACGACGGCAACGCCCGTCTGGAGTTGACGGTGCATCACGCCCTTTCTCCGGCCTTGCTGGAGATGTGCCGGTCGATTCCGTTGGGTCACTGTCTGTGCGGTCGCGCCGGGGAGAGCCGGGAGGTGGTGATGAGTGCCGATCTCGACGCCCGGCACGAAGTGCGTTTCGAGGGGATGACGCCGCATGGCCATTACTGCGTGCCGATCGTTTCGGAGCGTCATCTGTTGGGCGTGTTGAACGTCTATCTGGCCCCCGGTCACATCTTTGACGATGACGAGGTGGTCTTTTTGCGCAACATCGCCGACACTCTGGCGGGTTTGATCTCCCGGCGGCGGGCCGAGCAGAAATTGACGCAATTGTTGGCCACGCTCGACGCCAAGGTGGTGGAGCGGACCCGTCGGCTCAACGAAAAGATTCGGGAGCTGGAAGATACCCGGCACGAACTGATCGCCAAGGAGAAGCTGGCGTCGTTGGGTCGGCTGGTGGCCGGCATCGCGCACGAGGTGAACACCCCCATCGGGGTGGCCTATTCGGCCTCCACCCAGTTGCTGGAGGAGTGCCGGCTGCTCGATCGCATGCTGGAGCAAGACGAGGTGGATGTGGATGAGTTGATCTCCGGCATTCGGGTGCTCGGGGAGGTGTCGGTGCTGGTGGTGCGCAATCTGCAGCGGGCCGCCGAGCTGATCCAGAGTTTCAAGCGGGCCTCCACCGATCAATCCTCCGAGGCGATGCGGGAGTATCGGGTGATCGAGGTGGCCGGGGATGTGTTGATGAGTCTGCGCAACGTGTTCAAGAAGACCGACATCGACATCCATCTGGAGTGTCCCGAGGGGTTGCGGGTGGTGGGCGTGCCCGGTTATCTGAATCAGATTCTCACCAATTTTCTGCTTAACAGTCTGACGCACGGCTTCGAGGAGGGTGGCCGTTCCGGTCGCATCGATCTGGCCTTCCGGATCCAGGGGCAGCAACTGGAATTGGAATATATCGACAACGGCGTGGGCATGTCCGAGGAGGCCAGGCATAAGGCGTTCGAACCCTTTTTCACCACCAATCGGGGGGCGGGGGGGAGCGGTTTGGGGCTCTACATCTGTTACAATCTGATCACCACCAAATTGCGCGGCTCGATTCTTCTGAGGAGCGAGCCGGGTGCGGGGGTGCGTTTTCTCTGTCGCTGGCCGGTGGACCTCAAAGGGTTCACGGCGGCGTGAGTTCTTTCATTCAGGATGCATTCAATCATGACCGATCCAGAGGGATTATCCCCCTGGTCGGGTGCGGGGCGATGCCTGCGTGAAGTGCTCCGCGCTTTCCGAGACAAAAAAACTCATAGAATTATTTTTTTCGATTGTGGAGAGGATTTTCAAATTGACGGCATAGGCGGAATTTGTTAGCCTTTCGTTACAAAATGTGACTTTCCTCCTCTGTTCATCGGATTCAACCATGAGCTCCGAAAAGAGAATTTTGCAAGTCAAGGGCAAGTCCACCGCCAGCGCGCCGGAACGCCTCTCCGAGAGCGCGCCTCCTCCCTGGCTGGTGTTGGTGGTGGACGACGATCCGGATGTGATCGCCATCACCCGTTTGAATTTGCGCCACTTCAATTTCGGGGGGCGTGCTCTTGAGTTGGTTTCGGCCTCGTCGTCGGCGGAGGCGGAACAGATTCTGCGCACGCAACCGGGCTTCGCGCTCGGGCTCATCGACGTGGTGATGGAGCGGGATGACTCCGGCTTGCAACTGGTGCGCTTCATCCGCGAAACCCTGGGGGATCAACGCATCCGACTGGTGATTCGCACCGGTCAGCCGGGTCTGGCTCCGGAACGTTATGTGATCGATCACTTCGATATCGACGACTACAAGGAAAAAAGCGAGCTGTCGGCGCAGAAACTCTACACCACCGTGCGTTCGGCGTTGAAATCCTATCGGGATCTGACCACCATCGACATCACCCGTCAGGGGTTGGAAACCATTCTGGATGCGGCTCCCGGGATGTATCTGCAGCCGTTGGACTCCTTCGAGGCCTTTTATTCCGGGGTGTTCACCCAGATTCTCGGGTTGTGTCATCTGGGGGCGCACAGTTCGGTACGGATCGCCAATGGTTTTCTCGCCATGTTCAGCAAGGACGAGATCACCATCAAGGCCCGGGTCGGCGAGGCCCGACTGGAAAAAACCACCCCGCCGGTACGAGAGAATCTCACCGCCACGGAGACGGTCATTCCGTTGCGCATCCGCGACGAGGTGATCGGCATGTTTTATCTGGAGCACAGCCAGCCGCTGGATCCGCTGGCGGTGCATCTGCTGCGGATTTTCACCGGTCAGGTGTGCGTGGCCTTGCAGTCGTTGCGGGTGCAACTGGAGTTGCGTCAGGCGCACGCCTCGGCCATTCAGATGCTCTCCGAGGCCGCCGAGGCCAAGGATGTCCATACCGGCGAGCACATTCAGCGCATTGTCCATCTGACCCGTCGTCTCTCTTTGGCGGTGGGGCTGGCTCCGGAAATCGCCGAACTCTACGCCGAGGCCAGTCAACTGCACGACATCGGCAAGATCGGCATTCCGGATCACATCCTCAACAAGCCCGGTCCGCTCGATCGGGCGGAGTTTCTGGAGATCAGTTCCCATGCCCGGATCGGCGGTCTGATCATCAAGGACGAGAAAAATTTCCGCATCGCCCGTGAAATCGCTTTGTATCATCACGAAAAGTGGGATGGCAGCGGCTATCCCGAAGGCTTGCGGGAGGAGGGGATTCCTTTGGCGGCGCGGATCGTGTCGGTGGTCGATGTGTTCGACGCGCTGGTCAACTGTCGTCCCTACAAGCGGGCCTGGCAGGTCGAAGATGCGGTCAAGGAGATCGTTCGTCTTTCCGGAACCCATTTCGATCCCCGGATTGTCGCGGCCTTCGAGCGACTCTATCGGGAGGGGGGATTGTTCGAGCTTTCCCAGTAGTCGATCAGGGCGCTGATCATCCCTTCGCCATCGTTGGCCGGGGCGATCAGATCCACCCGGAGAGCGTACCGGATCAGGGTTTCGGCGGTGAGGGGACTCAGGGCCGCGATCACCGCCCTGGCGGGCAGGGAGGCCGCGCCTTTCGGCAGCAGATCCAGAAAAATTTCGACCGTGCGGGGACTGAAAAAGGGCAGGGCGTCCACTTCCGGCAGGCGGTCGAGCAGGGTTTCGGGCAGTCGCGTCACCGGGACGCTGCGATAGGCGGTCACGGTTTCGATCGGTTTTCCGGCCTGTTCCAGCAGGGAGATCAACTCTTCCCGTCCCTCCTCGGCACGGGGAAACAGCAGACGCCGACAGTCGGGAAACCGTTTCAGCAGTTCGTGTCCCAGCGTCTCCCCCCCCATGGGCCGGTCTGGCACGATGGCCGTCAGACCGGCCTGTTCCAGAATTCGGGCGGTTTTGTTTCCCACCGTCAGCAGCGGTGGCGGAACGATTCCTTCCGGCAGCGCGGCGATGAAGGCGCGGGCGGCGTTGGCACTGGTGAGCACGATTGCGTCGAAGGTGTCGAGTTCGGCCATGGCGCGCAGAAAAGGGCGCGGATCGGTGGCGGGCTCGATGGTCATCAACGGCGCGAGCAGCGCACGTCCTCCGTGACGGGTGATCAGACGGGCACTTTCGCAGGCTCCCGGCTCCGGACGGGTGATCAGGATCAGACGGTTGGCGAGATTCATGGCGGTGGTCCCGAAGGGCAATGAGCACGAAATGGTCTCGGGAGCATGGGGGATTCCGGTCGGTTTTTCAAGACGGGTGCCGGTCCGAAGCGGGGCAGTGATCATTTTTTTCTTGACCTGGGATCGTCTGCGTTTCAAGGTGCTGCATGCGTCCCGCTCCGGAAGGCAACCGCACCACGGATGTGACCATTGAAAAAAAAGAGGGGGTCTGGGGGATTCATCCCCCAGGGTTTTGATTTCAATCCTCCTCGACTTCCAAGGAGTTCGCCCCTGGACTCCATTTCGGGCGGGATCAACTCCTGATGCGGATCGGTGTGTTGAAAAAATTTTTGCTTGCATTTCAATCGCATCCACTGGCTGCGCATCTGTTGTGGAGCGTGGTGGTATCCCTCTCCCTGGCCTGGGATGTGTTGACCATCGATACTGCCGTGGCGGAAACGCTGCGCATGCAACCCGGCCTCGGCATTTCCCTGGTCCATTCGACCGGCATGGAGGCGTGGAAAGTCAAGACGAGTGTGCTTCATCTGGTCATCTGGTTGCCGGGACTCGGGCTGCTCTATTGGGTCAGACGGCGGCGGGATCGGGCCCAGTTGGAGAGCGAAGCGCGTCATCAGGCCCTTCTGGTCGAAAAAGAAGGGCTTCGGACCACCAATCGCAAACAGTACGCCCTGCTCAAGAAACTGCTGGAGCAGTCCAAACAGCTCTCCCAGCACAACGAATACCTGGAGCAGCAGGGAAAGATCCGGGCCATCATCAACCGTCTGCTGATGGATTCCCTGGATTCGTTGTCGCTGACCGAACATCTCAACGAAGCGATTTTTCTCATCACCTCGATTCCCTGGCTCGGCTGCGAGATTCGCGGGGCGATCTTTCTGTGGAACGAGGAGCGACAGGAGTTGGTGCTCGCGGTGCAGCGGGGTCTGCCGGATGCGTTGCTGGAACGATGCGCCCGGATTCCGGTGGGCTATTGTCTGTGCGGTCGCGCCGCCAAAACCCGCATGGCGGTCCATGCCGCCCATCTGGATGGCAATCACGAAATCACCCATTTCGGCATGACCGATCACGGGGATTATTGTCTGCCGATTCTGGGCGGAGAGCGGTTGATCGGGGTGTTGAATATTCGGGTGGAGGCGGGTTATCTCTTCACCGATGACGACAAACATCTGCTGCAACCGATCGTCAACACCCTGGCCGGTCTGATCATCCGCTGTCAGCAGGAGGAGGAGCTGGCCCAGGCGAAGAAAAATGCCGAACAGGCCACCTTGGCCAAAAGTGCGTTTCTGGCCAACATGAGCCATGAAATCCGCACGCCCATGAACGCCATCATCGGTTTGAGCTATCTGTGTTTGCAAACCGAGTTGACCGACAAGCAGCAGGATTATCTGTTCAAGGTTCACAACGCCGCCAACTCGCTACTGCGTCTGATCAACGACATTCTGGACTTTTCCAAGATCGAGGCGGGTCGGGTGGAGCTGGAACGGGTGGTGTTCGATCTCGACGAGGTGATGGCCGGCGTGGTCTCCCTGATCACGGTCAAAACCCTGGAGCACGATCTGGAACTGCTGCTGGATCAGGATCTGACGGCCCCGACGCATCTGGTGGGGGATCCCTTCCGTCTGGGTCAGATTTTGACCAATCTGGCCAACAATGCGGTCAAGTTTACCGAAAAGGGAGAGGTGACGATCACCACCCGTCTGCTCGAAACGTGCGATCAGGAGTATCTGTTTCAATTCGCCGTGCAGGATACCGGCATCGGCATGACCCCGGAACAGATGGAAAAACTGTTCCAGGAGTTCAGTCAGGCCGACAGCTCCACCACCCGCAAGCACGGCGGAACCGGTTTGGGTCTGGTCATCTCCCGTCGGCTGGTGGAAATGATGGGGGGGATGATCCAGGTGGAAAGCACGCCGGGGGTGGGCAGTCGTTTTTTCTGTACCATTCCTTTCGGCAAGTCGGGGCGCGATCCGGAGCCTCTGCCGGGACTGCCCGAGGCGTTGCAGCGGATGCCGGTGCTGGTGGTGGAAAATTGCGCCGGAGCCCGAAACATTCTGTCCGCCTGTCTGGGCTCTCTGAAGCTGTCCGCCGCCGAAGTGGATCGGGGTGCGTTGGCCATCGATCGCCTGATCGGGGCGGAGGCGGAGCAGACTCCTTTCGGCGTGGTGCTGCTGGATATGACCCTGCCGGATTTCGATGCTCTGGCATTGGCCCGTCGCATCAAGCGGGAGATCGCTTTGAGCCATCGGCCCGTGGTGATCCTGATGACCGCGTTGGGCTGTGAACCGCATTTTCTGCGCGTCGGGGAGAGTGGGATTCTGGATGGGTTTCTGACCAAACCCGTCACCCGCAAGTCGTTGCGGGAGGCGATGCTGCGCAGCTGTGGATATGACGCCGAGCCGGGACGGGAGTCGCGGAGACCAAGTGCCGAAGATTGGATTCAAAGGCTTTCCGGAGTCCATCTGCTGCTCGCGGAGGATAACGAGATCAATCAACAGGTGGCCCGGGAGCTGTTGGCGCAGGTGGGGGTCTCGTTGACCATCGTGGAAAATGGTCAGCAGGCGGTGGAGCGGGTGGCCTGGGAACATTTCGACGGTATCCTGATGGATCTGCATATGCCGGTGATGGATGGTCTGGATGCCACCCGTGCCATCCGTCGTCAAGGATTCTGGGCGGCGGAGATGCCCATCATCGCCATGACCGCCAACGCCATGATTCAGGATCAGGAGGCCTGTCTGGCCTCCGGAATGAACGATTACATCGCCAAACCCGTGGATCCCGATGCTCTTTACGCCTTGCTGGCCCGATGGATCCATCCGGCCCGGGCGCGTCGCCAAGAGCCGTCGCTCCCCAGCCCGGAAGAGAGGCGTTCGTCCGTCCCGCTTCTGTCCGCGCCGTCCGTTGTGCCCCGTTCATCGATTTCCGGTGCGTCTCTGCCCGCGCTGCCCGGACTCGATACCGAGTCGGCCCTCAAGGTGATGGGTGGCAATACGGCTTTGTACTTGGACATTCTGTCCAGATTTGTACACAATCAGCGGGATGCGGTTCGGATCATGGACACGCTGCTGGATGCGCGGGATTGGAACACCCTGGAACGGGTCGCGCACACGCTCAAGGGGATTGCCGCCACCATCGGCGCGTCCGACTTGAGCGGGGCGGCGCAACGGATCGAACACGCGGCCCACGAGGGCGCGGATGTGGATGCCTTGCGGGTGCATCTGAAGGCGTTGGCCGGAGAAATGCACACGATCATGACGACCATCGAGGGGGCCATCGTCGTGGACCCGATCGAGACCGGCGTTTCGGAACCGGAAGGCGAAACCGATCCGATCCTCCTGAAACCCCTGCTGTTGCGGGCGGAAAGCCTGTTGCGGGCTTTCGACTCGGAAGCTGAAGGGGTGATCGGAGAGATGGGAACCGTGGTTCGCTGTGACGCGGATCGGGTTTGTCTGCGGGGCCTGAAAGCGCATTTGGATGGGTATGATTATCAGGCCGCCTTGCGAACCTTGTTGGAGTGGGCGGAGAGAATCGGTGTGGTGCTGGACGCGGAGGCCAAGGAGAGTTCATGAACGGATCGGGTACGTCTCAGATCAAGGAAGGGACCATTCTGCTGGTGGATGATCAACCGGATCAGATCAAGGTGATCAAGTCCGCTTTGGATCAGCTTTTTGCGGTCAAGGTGGCCATTCGGGGGGATGTGGCCTGTCAGATCGCTGCCGCCGGAGGGGTGGATCTGATTCTGCTGGATATCATGATGCCCGGCATGGATGGCTACGAGGTGTGCCGACAGTTGCAGAGCAATCCGACGACGGCCACGATTCCGGTGATTTTCCTGACCTGCAAGGATACTCAGGATGATGAGACCGTCGGTTTGCAACTGGGGGCGGTGGATTTCATCCGCAAACCGAGCAGCGCGGCGGTGGTGCTGGTCCGTTGTCGCAATACCATCGCCCATCAGCGCGCCAAGGAGGATCTGCGGCGCAAGAACGAAGAGTTGCAACAGGCCCTGAAGGTCCGGGAAGATATGGAACGTATCTCCCGTCACGATCTGAAAGGACCGCTGTCCGGCATCCTGGGCCTGCCGGAGATCATGCTGCTCGACGACAACTATACCGAAGCCCAACGCAATCTGCTGAAGTTGATCGAACGCAGCGGTTACATCATGCTCGACATGATCAACAAGTCCCTCGACATGTACAAGATGGAGAACAATACCTATCGGTTGCACGCGGAGAGCTTCGATCTGCTCGAAACCTTGCGTCACATCGTCGGCGGATTGGAAAAGCATATCCAGGCCAAGAAGATCAAAATGGTTTTCGAAACCGGTGTGGTCGTCGGGGAGCCGGGATCGTTTTTCGTCACCGGGGAGAAGATGCTCTGTTATTCCATCTTTTACAATTTGTTTCTGAACGCGATCGAGGCTTCTTGTTATCACGGGACGGTGCGGGTTCATCTGTCCCACGGGCATGGGGTGGGCCGGATCCGCATGACCAATCCCGGCGAGGTGCCGGCGGAGATCCGTCCCCATTTTTTTGACAAGTATGTCACCGGAAAGGCCCATGGCAGCGGCTTGGGTACCTATTCGGCGTGGCTGGCGGCCAAAACCCAGGGGGGCGGGATGGAGTTGGATCTGGGGCAATCCGGGGAGACCTCGGTCATCGTGACGCTGCCGGGCCCCTCCCATGAGGCCCACCACGGCGAGGGAATCCGCTGACCCGGCGGCACGTCTTCTGCCCGGGATCTCGCGATCCTCATTCGGCATGCGTCGGAGTCAAACCGTGCTCCGTGCCGAATGAGGATCGTGAATCCGGATTTCGCGCGGTCAACGCTTTTTCAAAGTGCTCTGACACTCCATGACCAATCCCTGTTTATCGCTCACCAGCAGCAGTCGTTGACTCTCTCCGGTATCGGAGAGCACGGTGATCCCTTCGGCGCGGAACCCTTTGGGAATCCGTCCAACCAGCGTCACCTCGTTCTGATCCTGTTGCCAGCGTCCCAGTTGAAACGGCAGATCGCTCCCCGATCCGCTGGCTCCGATCAGCAGCAGATGGGTTCCCGGCGTGCCGGTCAGGGCGGTCATGTCCCGGATGCCCAGGGGCTCCTTGCCGATGCCGAGAATGCCGCCCTCCTCGAATTTGGCATGCAACTTCAGCACGCGCCATTGAGCGGCGGTTGGCGTCTGGTTCCCCTCCAGACGGGTGGAGAGCACCACCGGTTTGTCTCCCATCACCGGACTGCGGAATCCGAACAGCACCGCGCCATCCGGGGAGGATCCCAGGCCTTCGACATTGATGCCCTTTTCCCCCTCCTGTTGGGAGAGCTTCGCCTCCCAGGGGGGATTGGCCGAGCGGCTCAACCAGGTGTGAAAGCCGCCGGAGGGCTGCACCGGTTGAATGGTTTCGATCTCCCAGGAGGCGCCGCCTTTTTTCTTGAGGCGGAAGCGTAACATCGTCTCTCTGGGCTTGTCCTTGTGGAGGGTATGGGAGGCGGTGGCCAGAAACTCCCCATTGGGCTGACGGGTGATCCCTTCCAGATCGACGGGCTGGAACTGTTTCACCTGGGCCGGGGTGAGCAGTGGCGTGGCGCGGATGGTTTTGTCACCGCGCGCCGCAGCGGGATCGAAGGCGAACAGCGCGTAGGGGGAGGATTCGTCGGAGACCCCGATGGCCACTTTGGCCTCCGGATCCCAGGCCACCCCGGAAGGCTCCAGAGCGGTATCGTCGCCCACCAGACGGGGCAACGACTTGATCGACTCCGGACAGGAGAGGGAATCCGCCTGGGCGGATGCGGTCGTGCCGAGGAGCAGGGCGGCGCAAATCGGGAGTAGCGGACGTTTCATGGCGCATCCTTGGGAAGTGTCGCTGGAGGGGAGAGCGGATCGGGCGTTGGTTTGGAATAGTGGCAGAGTTGCGCCTCTTCCGTCAATCGATTCGAGTGCGCGCTTCAGCGAGTCCACTCCAGCGGCGGATTCATGGGGCCTCTCTTTGTCCGGCGATGGGGTCAGGCGGCTTCCAGACGATCCGCCATGCGGAACAGTTTGAGCACCAGTTCCGTCACATCCTGTCGGGCCAGGGAGAGAAAGTCTTCCGGGACCACCTCGCCGGTGGCGAAGAGTCGCTGCACCACGATGTGATCCCAATCCAGAATCCGCGCGCCGGATGCGCCATGACTGACGACAATGTGGGGATCCCGACGTTCCAGCCAGGCATTGATGACAAATTCCATGAGCGGTTCTCCTTGCGATCCGGGAAAAGGGGGAGTGGCGTTTCCATTGGAGAAGAAGCATACCGGCTTTTGGATCGATTGTAAATGAGAATCATTCGCAACTAGATTTTTTTTTCACCCCTCGGATCCGGGCGGAGAGAAAGGGCCAGGGGGAGGAACCGCTCCCCCTGGCGGGAGAACGCGGAGGGCTTCACATCTCCTTCAACGCCATCAGTTCGGCATTGGTATAGCGCAACCGGTGGGAGAGGGCGCGGGCCAGACGGCTGAAAAAGTGATGACCCAGAATCGGATGGCTCTTGGCCAGCTCCTCGAACCGTTTCCGGGAGATCACATAGAGTTCGGTCGGGGCATCCACCACGGCATCCGAGGAGCGACGCCCGAAATCCAGAAAGGCCATATCGCCGAAGAAATGGCCCTTGCCGAAGACGGCCAGAGTGATACTTTTACCGCCTTGCAGCGGCAGCAGCATGCGCACCTGACCGCGCCGGATGAGAAACAGTTCGTCCCCCTCATCTCCCCGGCTGAACACCTTGTCTCCGGTATCGCAGGAACGCTCTTCGGCGGATGTGGTGAGCAGGGAGGTACACTCTTCATCCAGCAGACCCCGCAACAGGGGAAACTCGGTGAGATTCAGAGCGCGTTCCTCGCCGGATTTGATTTTGCGATTCTCTTCGATCAGCCAATCCTCGACCCACTCCATGGCCGCGTCCAGTTCGGGGAAGAGGCGGATATGCTCTCCATGGGTCAGCAGTCCGGTCTGTTCGAAGTAGCTGCCCAGATCCAGCCCGGTGGGCAGCGAGGTGGGCAGTTCGCTGAAGATCAGGAATGCCTCCCGTTCCTTCAGCATGGCACCGATCTGGGTCAGCATGCGGATGCCGGTGAAATCGACCGACTGCACATGACGCATGTCCAGGATCAGGAAGCGACAGCTTTTGATATCCGCCTCCAGGCTGGTGAACAGTTGATCCGTGGTGCCGAAAAAGAGATTGCCCTGCAACTCCACGATGGTGCTGACCTGACCATTGGCGGCCAAAATCTCTTTTTCTTCCAGCAGTCGGATGCGTTTGGAGGAGACCCGATCCCCATGCCGCCGTCTCCGGACCACCGAGGAGCGGACCTGATCCCGCAGGAACAGAACCACGGCGAAGCCGATGCCAGCTCCGGCGGCGGCGATCAGGTTGAAGGCCACCGCCACCACCACCACGGCGGCGATCACGAAGAAGTCGAGGATCATGGTGCGCTGTTTGAGCATGGTGAAGCTGTGCCAGTCGAACATGCGGTAAGCCACCACCATCAGGATGCCCGCCAGCGCGGCGATCGGCACCCAGCCGATCAGACGGGCGAAGAGCAGCAGCACGATCAGAGAGAAAAATCCCTCCATCAGACCGGAGAGCCGGGTCTGACCGCCACTGTTGACGCTCACCAGAGTCGCGCCCATGGTGCCCGCGCCGGGCATGCCTCCCACCATGGCGGTGAGCAGATTGCCCACCCCCTGACCGATCAGGGTCCGGTTGGAGTCGTGCCGGGAGCGGGTCAGGGCATCGACCACCACACAAGTTTTCAGGGTGTCGATGGACAACAGGACCGCCAGCGTGATGGCCGGAACCAGAATGGCGACGAAATCCGGAAGCGTCATTTTGCCCAGGGCATTCCAGCGTTCCTGCATGCCGTGCTGCAGGGCCGCGAACTCCACGTCGATGGGGCCGATGAGCAGTTTGTTGCCAGCCAACTGATAGAGTTCCGGACGACCCAGGCCAATGAGAAAATAGGTCGCCATGCCGGCGATCAGGCCGATGATCGGCGCGGGAATCACCTTGGTGATGCGCGGGGCCAGACTCATGCCGAGGATCGTCGCCACGCCCACCATGATGCCGGTCCACTGCCAAAGGCTCGGGTCGAGCAGGCCTTGCAGAGGGGCGGTGCCCTTGGGCCAACCGAGAAGTTTGGGCACCTGACTCAGAAAGATCAACACGCCGACCCCGCTCAGATAGCCGGAAACCACCGGATAGGGGATGAACTTGATCACCTTGCCCCCGCCGAGGATGCCGAACAGCAGTTGCAGCATGCCGGAGAGCAGGCCGACCACCGCCAGCAGCAGCAACACCTGTTCCGGGGTGACGGCCTCGCTGCCTCGCGTGGAGGCGAGCAGTTCCACCGTGAGGGCGGACAGAACCGCCGCCGCCGGGGCGCACGGGGCGGTGATCAGCCTGGGTGCGCCGCCAATGGCGGGGGCGACCAGTCCGAGAATCACCGTGCCGATCACGCCGGCCATCGCCCCCACGCCGAGATAACTTCCTCCCAGCGGGGTGAAGCTGACCACGCCATAGGCGATGGCCGATGGCAATGCCACCAGCATGGCGGCCAGGCCGCCCCAGAGATCTCCCGCGAGTTTGTGGTTCGATGTGGCCATGATCCGTTACTCCTTGTCTGGTTGCAGGGTTCGGTCCATTGGGCGGTTTCCGGCCTCGGAAAGGGAAGGTTCTGTTGGTCAGGTTTGGGTGGATGGGGCGGTTCCGGTGTTTTTTGACGCTTTGTGAGACTGTTTCTGCTCCAGGAAATGAATGATTTTTCCGGCCACGTCCGTTCCGGTGGCCTTTTCGAGTCCTTCGAGACCGGGGGAGGAGTTGATCTCCATCACCAGGGGTCCGCGATGGGAACGCAGCATGTCCACGCCGGCCACATTGAGTCCCATGAGTCTGGCGGAGCGCACGGCGGTTTGCCGCTCTTGCGGGGAGATGCGGATCGATTTGGCCTGTCCGCCCCGGTGGAGATTGGAGCGGAAATCGCCTTCGTTGCCTTGACGCATCATGGCGGCCACCACCCGTTCGCCGATCACCAGACAGCGAATGTCGGCGGATCCGGCCTCCTTGATGTACTCCTGGACCAGAATGTTGGCATCCATGCCGCGAAAGGCTTCGATCATGCTTTTGGCCGAGCGATGGGTTTCCGCCAGCACCACGCCGATGCCCTGGGTGCCTTCCAGCAGTTTGATCACCACCGGGGTGCCGCCGACCATATGGATCAGATCGTCGGTGAACTGGGTGGCATGGGCGAAGCCGGTGACGGGCAGACCGATGCCGGCGCGCGAGAGCAGTTGCAGACAGCGGAGCTTGTCACGGGATTTGGCGATCGATTCGCTGCTGTTGAGCGGATAGACCCCCATCATTTCAAATTGATGCAGCACCGCCAGGCCGTAGAAGGTGATGGAGGCTCCGATGCGGGGGATCACCGCGTCGAAGCCGTCGAGCACCTTGCCGCCGTAGCGCACCGTGGGCTGATTGGAGGAGATGTTCATGTAGACCTTCAAGGTGTCGATGATCTCCACCTCATGTCCACGGCTGCGCGCCGCCTCCACGAGCCGTTTGTGGGAGTACAGCTCTGGATTTCGGGCCAGAATGGCGATTCTCATTTCTCCTCCGTCTTGTGTCGGGAGGTCAGAAACGACCGGCCCGGATCCACCAGAAAACTTTTGGCGATCGCGGTGCGTCCCACCAGCATGCGAAAGCCCATGAGGGCGCGATCGGTCAGGGTGACTTCCACCGAGAGTTCCCGTTCGCCCAGGAGCAGACGGGTCAGGATCACGAAGCGTTGTTCGGTCTGCCCCCCGGAGTTGATCACCGCCCGACAATCCACCAGCGGGGCTTCGCAATGAAGCTCCGGTCGGCTTTTGCGTTGCGCGGGATGCAGGCGAAAACGCACGAATTTCTTGCCATCGCGCACCACCAGGGCGGGGTCCAGGGCGTGGAGTGCCGAGGTGCGGGCTCCGGTATCGATTTTGGTTTTGATCCGCTCCACACCCAGATCCGGCAAGGCGACCCATTCGCGCCAGCCGATCACGGCTCTCTCCCGTGTGTGGAGCGATCCCGACTTGATGAGGCGCATGGATCAGGTATCCGACAGGTGGTGTTCGGGTTTGAGATCCCGTTCCATCAACTCGCGCACCGCGTCCGGCGGGGAGAGTCCTTCGTAGAGGATGCCGTGAACCGCACGGGTGATGGGCATGTCGAGGTTCAGTTTGAGGGCCAGTCGGTGGACGCCGACGGCGGTGCGCACCCCTTCGGCGATTTCGTGGCTGCCCTGCTGGATCGCCTCCAGGCTTTCGCCCTTGCCCAGGCGCACCCCCACGGTGCGATTGCGGGAGAGATCCGAGGTGGCGGTCAGCAGCAGATCTCCCAGACCCGACAGGCCCGAGAAGGTTTCCGGTTTGGCACCGAGTCGCACGCCCATGCGGAGGATTTCGTTCAGGCCACGGGTGATCAGGGCGGCGCGGGCACTGTGACCCATGCCCAGTCCATCGCAGATGCCGGCGGCCAGGGCGATGACGTTTTTCAGGGCACCTCCCAGTTCCAGACCGATCACGTCATCGGTGGAGTAGGTGCGGAACCAGTTGGTATGAAACAGTTTTTGGATGCGTTCCACCCGTTCGGGGTCGCGTCCGGCGATGGATACCGCCGCCGGAAGACGCATGATGGTATCCCGTGCGAAGGAGGGGCCGGAGAGAAAACAGCTTTTGTCGCCAAGAGAAGGGCCGAGTATTTCGCTGTGAATTTCCGAGAGCAGGGTCATGGTGGCGGCCTCGACCCCTTTGCTGGCCGAGACGAACACCGTTTCCGGGGTCACGCTGTCGCGGATGGCGTCGAGCACCCCACGGGTGAACTGCGTGGGCACCACCATGACCAGAATGGCATGCTGCCGGGCGGTTCCGATCAGGTCGGTGGTGGCGACGATGTTGGCGGGCAGGGCGAACTCTGTCAGAAAAAAGGGATTGTGTCGGGTGTGATTGATCCCTTCCGCCACTTCGGGTTCGTGGCACCACAGGGTTACTTGAGGCAGTTTGCTGGCCAGAACCGTGGCCAGGGCGGTGCCCCAGGAGCCTGCGCCGATGATGGCTGTTGCGGGTGTATTCATGATGCGCGTCCAATAGAAGGCCATCGACTTGAAGAAAAGGTTTCACCGATTTTTTCCACCGGCCAGCGGGCTTGTACATTCAACGCCCATCCATCCCGTTGTCCCATGGCCAGGCGTCGCAATCCGGCCAGCGCGATCATGGCTCCGTTGTCGGTACACAGCGACAGAGGCGGAAAATAGACCTGAATCCCTTCCCGGTTTCCCCGTTCCAGCAACCGTTCCCGCAATCGCCGGTTGGCCCCCACGCCCCCCGCCACCACCAGACGCCGCTCTCCGGTCTGACGACAGGCGGCAATCGATTTGCTCGCCAACACATCGACGATCGCTTCCTGATATGAGGCGGCCACATCCCGTCGCCACTCCGGCTCATCCATCCGCGCCTGATGCTGACCCAGAAAGGTCCGCAAGGCGGTCTTCAGCCCGGAAAAGGAAAAATCCAACTGCTCCCGACCCGGCATCGCCCGTGGAAACCGGATCGCCTCCCGGTCTCCCCCTTCCGCCAGCGTGGCGATGGCCGGTCCGCCCGGATAGCCCAGGCCCAGCAAACGGGCTCCCTTGTCGAAGGCCTCTCCCACGGCGTCATCCCGCGTCCGTCCCAATGGTCGATACTCTCCGAACTGCCGGGCGTGCACCAACAGGGTGTGTCCCCCGGAAACCAACAGCGAAACGAATGGAAAATCCATCGCCCCGGCATCCGGATCCAGAAAGGGACTCATCAGATGTCCCTCCATGTGATGCACCCCCACCAAAGGCACCCCCAAAGCCATGGCCAATCCCTTGGCGGTCGCCATGCCGGTCAGCAGTCCGCCGATGAGGCCGGGTCCGGCGGTCACGGCCACACAATCGAGCGCATCCGGGGTGATCCCGGCCACCTGAAAAGCCTCGGCGATCACCGGTCCGATGTTGCGAATGTGGGCGCGACTGGCCAACTCCGGCACCACCCCCCCGTATCGGGCATGCACCTCCACCTGTCCGTGTACCACGTTGGCCTGCAGAATCGGACGGCTCACGCCCTCCCCGAAGGTCAACGTCACCACCGCTGCGGCGGTTTCGTCACAACTGCTTTCGATGCCCAACGCCCGCATGATCCTTGTCCTTTGAATCGGTTCGTGCCATGGTTAACAGCATACTCCCTTTTTCACCCTTCCACCATCGGGCTTGAAACGTCGAGCGAACCTCATGAACGCATCCATCAAGATCGGTACAAGGGGCAGTGCCCTGGCTCTGTGGCAGGCCCGCTGGGTCCAGTTCCTGCTGGAAAATCGCCATCCCGGCCTGCGGGCGGAGTTGGTCGTCATCAAGACCCGAGGCGATGTGATCCTCGATGTGCCCCTGGCCAAGGTGGGTGGAAAAGGTCTGTTCGTCAAGGAGTTGGAAGAGGCCTTGCTCGATCGGCGGGTCGATCTGGCGGTCCACTCCATGAAGGATGTCCCCGCCGAATTTCCCCCGGGATTGGGCGTGCGAACCATCCTGGAACGGGAAGATCCTCGGGATGTGCTGCTTTCGGTGCACTACGCCGGACTCGATCAACTGCCCCAGGGGGCGCGGGTCGGTTCCTCGTCGTTGCGTCGTCAGTGTCAACTGCTGCATCTGCGTCCGGATCTGCGGATTGAATCGCTGCGCGGGAATGTCAACACCCGCATCGCCAAACTCGAATCCGGTCAGTTCGAGGCCATCGTGCTGGCCGCCGCCGGAGTCAAACGGCTCGGCCTGCTCGATCGGGTGGTGGAGTACTTTGCCACCGACCGGATGATTCCGGCCAACGGTCAGGGGGCGGTGGGGATCGAGGCGCGTCTGGACGATGAACGGATCTCCACCCTGCTCGAACCTTTGAATCATGGCCTCACCCGTTTGGCGGTGTTGGCGGAACGGGCCTTTCTTCATGAGTTGGAAGGGGGATGTCAGGTGCCGATCGCCGGATATGCCCGTCTGGAGGGGGAAACGCTGGTGATGTCCGGTCGGGTCGGCTCCCTGGATGGACGGGAGTTGATCACCCGGGAACATCGGGGCTCGTCCGACGATCCGGAAACACTGGGTCGCGCGTTGGCCCGGGAGCTCCTGACCCTGGGGGCCGATCGTTTGTTGGCCGCGCCGGCGTTGCTCTCCTGATGTCGCATATTGGGGTCCAGGGGCCATTGGCCCCTGGTGGGGTCCAGGGGCGAAGCCCCTGGGAGGTTTCACGATCGCTTTTCCGCACAGAAAATCAAGACCCTGGAGGCGTTTCCTCCAGACCGCCACCGGGGGCGATGATCGCCCTCCGCCCCCCGCAACCGGAGCGGAAATCATCACCGATCGTTTTCTTCTCGTCCCTTCTGTCGGTTCTTCATTGACAAAGGCCGCGATAACCCGCATTGTCCGATATCGAACGCGCTCCAAGTTCATCGGGTAGCCGGGGCGTTCGGCGTAGGCTCGGCACCCGGTCTGATAGAAGGCGCAACGTGACCGGTTTTTCCTCGTTTGATCTGCTTCCCCCCATCCTCGCCGCTATCGAAGAGGCAGGATACACCACCCCAACCCCCATTCAGGAACAAGCCATCCCCCATCTGCGGGAAGGACGTGACCTGCTTGGCATCGCCCAGACCGGAACCGGCAAGACCGCCGCGTTCGCTCTGCCGATTCTGGATCGTCTGGCGCGTCGTCGCATTCGACCCGGCTCCCGTCAGGCCCGTGCCCTGATCCTGACCCCGACCCGTGAACTGGCCGCCCAGATCGATGCCAGCTTCGCCACCTACGGACAACGCCTCAATCTGACACGGGCCGTGGTCTATGGCGGTGTGGGTCAGTATGGCCAGGTCAAGAGCATGGGACGGGGCGTGGACATCCTCACCGCCACCCCCGGACGACTGCTCGATCTGATGAATCAGGGCTTCGTCAAACTCGACCGCCTGGAAATCTTCGTGCTCGACGAGGCGGATCGCATGCTCGACATGGGTTTCATCCATGACATCCGCATGGTGATCAGCCATTTGCCGGTGGAGCGTCAGACGCTGCTCTTCTCCGCCACCATGCCCAAGGAGATCGCCCATCTGGCCCAGGGCCTGTTGAGCGATCCGGAACAGGTGGAAACCACGCCTCCCGCCACCACGGTGGAACGGGTGGAGCAGAAGGTCTATTTCGTGGAGAAGGGGGATAAACGGGCGGTTCTGGCGCATCTGCTGCGTCAGGAGTCCCTGACCCGCGCGTTGGTCTTCACCCGTACCAAACACGGTGCCGACAAGGTGGTGGAGGATCTGCAAAAACGCTCCATCGAGGCGGACGCCATCCATGGCAACAAATCCCAGGGAGCCCGGGAACGGGCGTTGAGCCGCTTTCGCAGCGGAGAGTCCCGAGTGCTGGTGGCCACGGATATCGCCGCACGGGGAATCGATGTCTCCGGCATCAGCCATGTGATCAACTTCGATCTGCCCAATGAGCCGGATAATTATGTTCACCGCATCGGTCGCACCGCGCGGGCCGGTCGGGAAGGGGTGGCGATCTCTTTGTGCGATGCCACGGAAGTGGCGTTTCTGCGGGTCATCGAACGCATCATCCGGATTCCGATTCCGGTGGAAACGCAACATCCCTATCACTCCGAATTGATCGCCTCCTCTCCGGCGGGTTCGCCGCAACCGGCCTCGCCGTCCCGTTCGGGGGGGCGTCCATCCCGACCGGCTCGTCCATCCCGGCCCCCGAGAGATGCCGCCGCTCCGGAAAAAACACAGCGTCCGCCGCGTACCCGTTCCGAGCAGCCCAAAGCGGAGAGTGCGCCGAGAAGTGTCAAACCCCGTCCGGGTGGTGGGGCGTCCCGTCCCGGTGCGACTCAGGGCAATGCCGCGCGTCCCGCTCGTGCGCCCATGGCGCGTCGTCGGGTCGATTGACAATAAAATCATGATGGAGCCAGGGGGGTTATCCCCCTGGTGGGCTCCAAGGGGTGAAGGCGATCGATCGAACCCCATCGCCAGGGTAGATTTGTGGAGCGGTTTTTTTTTGAAGTAATATGATATTAATAATAGAAAGAATTGTGTTGACTGCGGAGTTTTGGGCTAATAATACGCTTAATATTAAAAATTAAACCAATAATTATATTTTAAGTGCTGGACAATGATGATTTGATAGTTTGTGTTGGATAAAATCATGACAAAGTAGATTGACAGTGAGTGCCAATGGTTGAGTTAGAATTTCCCCCTTTTGTTTCCACTCATTACAAGCTGTCCTTGTACAGAAATATTAAGAAGCTCAGCAAGTTGCTGCTTTTCCTTATAACCAACAGGAAACATATAAACATGCTGCACAATAATTTCTTTTAAAATCCGCATGCAGACAATGTTATCTTTTAATTTATTGGCGGTTTTTCCGATAGAATTGATATTTAGATTCCGAGTGAATTGAAGTTCAATAGCCTGCCTAATTAGTGCAAATGCATTTGAATTCTCTCTATTCTCAAGAGATCTGTATATCTCCATGGCTTCTTTAGAACCAATTGAAGAGCTGATTTTTCTTATCACCGTATTGATAACTCGATACGTCATAATCTGATAAATATGCTCTGCAAATTTCTGAAATTCTTTGTCAGAAAGGTTGGGATGCTCTTCTAAATGAAGAGCAATTAATTTAATAATCTCATCTTTTGCATCACCTGATGTCTTAATAAAATATTCCAGAAACCTTAATCCTGACGATGCACCACTAAGTGCAAGAGCATATAAGGCTTCTCGCTTGAGAGTTGCATGTCTATTTCTAATAATCTGACCAGCAACTTCCATCCCCTTAAAGACTTTGCTAATATTATCAAAAAAATCGTTGCCAGCATCAATATTATTTGAATTATCATCTTTGTCTATATATTCATTTTCTCTTTCAATACCATCCAATCGTTTATTGTGCGCCTCTCTTTCTTTGTGAATTTCACGCTGTTCAATAACAATCTCTGGTATTTGCTTGATAAAGTTACCAATAAATGATAATTGAGTCTTGGAGAGTGGGGCTAATTGCTCTTCACTAAATAACGAATCTAGCACCTCTTGAATCTTAGCCAGAACCCAAGAATCTTTTGTATGGTGCGTTATAAAAATCAGAATATTAGCAAAATCTTCTCTATGTAAATTTGACAACATTCTAGATACCGCATCTCTTACTTCTAATGACTCAGCATACGATTCTGCAATTCTTTTTCCAACAAAAAAGTAATAAATATACGGATATTTGAACCCAACACATCCACTTTTCCTGGTAAGAATTGAGTACGAAATTAATTTATTGATTACAGTCTCGCGCTCAACAGCAAGGTATGTCTTGCAATAGTCATCAAAAAATAAACTAATCTGCTGGTCGTTCAAATTATTGTTTGTTACAAAAATATACCACGCCAATTCTGTAAGCACATTGAGATACTTATCAAAGTCCAATTTATGAATCTCTGCCTTATCAAAGGATTGATAAATTAACTGCTGATAGCAATGGCCATATGATGTTAAGTCCAGATCCAATTTAGAGTGCGCTTCGAAAATCTGAAGCAGCATAAGTATATATATTGGTTTACGAGGAACGATATTCTTTTTAACCAGAGAATCAAGTCTCTGCTTTATTTCGTCACACTGTAAATATAATTCTGTATCGTTAATATTCTCTTCAACGCCTAGCGATATCCATTTTTTAATAAGCTCTTCTCGATTCGCATTTCCAAAACCAAGCAGCTCATATTGATTGTAATTGCAAAAAGCTGGATTCTCCCCAAGAACATAAAAAAACGAACTGTCGCAACTGCAAATCACAAAGTCAAATATTTTTCCAACATTTTCTATAAAAACGTTTCTATATTGTTGATTTAGATTTATCTTATCGATATTATCAATTAATAACGCCTTGCGAGACGCTTTATCAAATGCATCTCTAGCTGTTGCGCCATATTGCTGAGAAAGCATCTTATTGACAATAGAATCTGCATCAGATTTGTTAATCTCAGTAGCGTCAATGTAAAGTGTTGGCGTATCAACATCTGATAGCTTTTTATAGAAGAATTTAAGAAGCGATGTCTTTCCTTGCTGCTCATCTCCGGCCACAATATAATGCCCAGGAGCATTAACAATTCTAATTGCGCTATCAATACAAATTGTGTCCTTGCTGTTGTTATTTTCTACCAGTCTAACATCTGGAATCACATAAACATCACTAAGACGTATTCTGTCTACTTTTCTGTGTGTTAAAGTGATTTCTGTGTCTTCAATCCACTCAGAAATTAATGCTGAAATAGGGTATTTTCTGTTCTGATGCAGAGGGGCAACTTCAAATCTTGGAGTAAATTCTTCAATATGCTTTCTAATGTTCTGAATAACATTATCCCATGCCGCATCTTTATTGCCCCATTCAATAATTGCTTTTCCATCTTTCGGCACCACCTGGAATTTTGAAAATTTACAATTTTTCCAATCGCAATTCCGAACAATAACTGAAATTATTTTAGCGTTCCCTCTTTCTTGTCTTTGTAGTGCTTTTGCAACTTCTACGTCATTGCAATAGTCTGACGCTAAGAAGCTAGCACTTATTAATAAAATTATTATATCTGCGCTTTCTAAATTTTCATCAATCTTATCTTTCCAATCATCTCCAACAACAATCTTTCTATCATGCCATTCAGACACTGTGCCATCTCTTTTTAAAGCAGAAAGATGCTCTAAAAAATTTTCACAATGCTCCTCATCTTTGTGAGAATAACTAATAAAGATTTTCTTTGTCATTTTAGTCACTTTGCTTTGTTAGCGTAAAAAGCTTTACTACAGAATACTGAACACAAAGTTCTGTGTCAATTCAGTTCATAAAGAGTGCGACTCTCATTGAAAGACTTCTCGCATTCCGTGGTTACCGTTGGCCCTTCAGCAACTTTCTATCCCCATTTCCTCACTCATTCCAAGCTCTTCCAACTCGTCAGCCAGTACCGTACCTGGGTGGATTGAGTATATCGGCCTTCTCTCGGTCATGTCCATGGTTTGTCGCTCAATGGTAATCACCATGCAGCAGGTCAGCGACGGACCAAACGAATGCGGAAAGGAATCGTCGATTCCGGGAGTATCCCAATGAAACGGTGGATTTGCGAATGCCGAAAAGTCTACCAAAGGCATCGTGTCCAGTCAATGAACCATAAGGAGACACATCCCACAGATGGCGATTCATGCGGTGGTGCTGTTTTGGGTGGCGGAACATATAATCTTGTAAACCGAAGGAACGGGGGCAGGCGAAAACCTAGGAAATTTGGAGGATGGAGTGTCCTCGCAGCTCAGCCGGATAGAGCAACGGTGGGGGAGGATTTACGGGCCGTCAAGCGGCCTTCCACGCGTGATCAGTGGAATTTACAGAAATGGCATCAGGGTTACGTCTGTAACCCCGGTGTAACCCAAAACAAAAAATGCAGAGACGGGAACAAGATCAAGCCATTGATTTTATTGGTGTCCCCGGCGCGATTTGAACGCACGGCCTACGGATTAGG
>JADGBU010000240.1:0-937 GCA_015231295.1 Magnetococcales bacterium
GGCCGCCACCGCCCCACCGATGGCCGAAGCGATATGATCATATCCGGCGGCGATGTCCGTGACCAGCGGCCCGAGCACATAAAACGGTGCCTCGTGACAGAGTTGACGCTCCTTTTCCATATTCTCCTCGATCTGGTCGAGAGGCACGTGACCCGGACCTTCGATCATCACCTGGACATCCTGTTCCCAGGCCCGTTTGGTCAACTCGCCGAGAATGCGCAGTTCGGTGAACTGGGCGGCGTCGGAGGCGTCGTGCAGACAGCCGGGACGCAAGCCGTCTCCCAGAGACAGGGTGACATCATACCGTTTGCAAATCTCCAGCAAGGCGTCGAAATGGGTGAAGAGGGGATTTTCCCGCTCGTGATAGAGCATCCATTGCGCCATCAACGCCCCGCCCCGCGAGACGATCTTGGTGATGCGCGACGCGATCAGCGGCAACACCTCCAGCGTGACCCCGCAATGGACCGTCATGTAATCCACTCCCTGACTGGCCTGCTCCTCGATCACCTGCAACATGATCTCCGGGGTCAGAGCCCGCACATCGGGCACCCGTTCCACGGCTTCGTAGATCGGCACCGTGCCGATGGGCACCGGCGAGGCCCGCAGGATCGCCTCGCGAATCTCCCGGATCCGCTTGCCGGTGGACAGATCCATCACCGTATCCGCGCCGTAACGCAGCGACAGACGCAGCTTTTCCACCTCTTCATCCAGCCCCGACGAAATCTGCGAATTGCCGATGTTCGCGTTGATCTTGCAACGGGAGGCAATGCCGATGGCCACCGGTTTGGCCTCCGGATGACGAATGTTGGCCGGAATCACCATGCGTCCGCAGGCCACCTCGGCGCGAACCCGTTCCGGCTCCAGACCCTCTTCACGGGCCACATGTTCCATTTCCGGCGTGATTTGACCTTGCCGGGCGTAATGCATCTGGGTAACG
>JADGBU010000240.1:1089-3777 GCA_015231295.1 Magnetococcales bacterium
CCCGTCCGCCAATCACAAGGAGTTTTCCATGAGTCGGCTTGAATCCCACTTCGGTACGCGTGTCGTCTGGAGTTCCGACCGCTCCAAACCGGTTGTCCAACACTTCGGCGATCCCCAGGCCGAAATGCGCGCTCTGCAAACCGATGTCGCCCTCGTGGACCTGACCCATCACGAGATCGTCGCCATTTCCGGCGAGGATACCACCGCCTTTCTGGGCGGACTGGTCACGAATCAGGTCAAGAACGTCACCCCGCAAAAAAGCGTCTACGCCGCCCATCTCACGCCTCAGGGACGCTTTTTGTGGGATTTCACCATCCTTCGGGATGGCGACCGGCTGCTGCTGATCACCGAACCCGAAGCCGCCGTCCCGCTGGCGCGTCGCCTCTCCCAGTTCGTGCTGCGCGCCAAGATTCGCATCGCCCCCGATGAAACCCCGACCCTGCTGGCCGTCGCCGGACCCGACGCCGCGCGGGTCTTGCAGGGCATTTTCCCCGAATTTCCCATTCTGGAGGCCAACCTCGGCGACACCCTGACCCCGGAACCCGGCATCAGACTGTGGCGGGATCCCCGTCACGCCGACTTCGGCTGGCGGCTGCTGGTGCCCGCGACCGAGGCGGGCTCCTGGTGGGAACGGCTGGTGAAACGTATCCCCCCCGCCGGTTTCGCCGCCTGGGAAGCCGGTCGCATTCAACGCGCCCTGCCGCGTGGCGGTCAGGATTTCATTCCGGAACTCTCGCTGCCCCTGGAAAGCGGTCTGCTGGAGATGAACGGGGTCGATTTTGCCAAAGGGTGTTACGTGGGACAAGAGACCACCACGCGCACCCATCATCGCGGCACCTTGAAAAAAAGGGTCTATTCCCTCATTCTGTCCGCCGGTGAAGTGGTGACTCCGGGCACGCCCATTCTGTTGCCGAGCGGCAAGGAAACCGGTGTGCTCACCAGCGTCACGCCCGGCACCGGGGAACGGTTCGGATTGGGCATCATCCATCCGAGCGACGTGGCACCGGATCAAACCCTGACCGTCGGCCCGCTGCAGGTCACGGCTCGCAAACCCGATTGGGCCTCCTGGTGACGCCTCCGTCCAGAACGCCCCATCGCCAGGTCTGGATCGATCCCTCCAGACAAAACCGCTTGAGTTAGGATGCGTTTCCCATGATCACCCAGACCGATGCCCCCTCCTCCCTGCCCCCGCTGCCCCCCCTGCGCATCGGTGAATATACCATTCCGGTGCCCATTCTTCAGGGCGGCATGGGGGTGCGGGTTTCGGCCCACCGCCTGGCCGCCGCCGTGGCCAACGAAGGCGGCGTCGGCGTCATCGCCGCCGTAGCCCTCTCGCTGGCCTCCAAATATTACGAAAAAGGACGCGACTACTATCGCGCCAACGTCAAGGCCCTGATCGAAGAGCTGCAACTGGCCCGCTCCATGAGTCCCGACGGTCTCATCGGCGTCAACTGCATGGTGGCGATCCGGGATTTCGAGGCCATGGTGCGCACCTCGGTGGAACACGGCGCGCAAATGATCGTCTCCGGTGCCGGACTCCCCCTGCGCTTGCCGGAGTTCGCCACCGCCAATCCCAAAACCGCCCTGATCCCGATCATCTCCTCGCTGCGGGCCGCCAAGCTGCTGGCCAAACGGTGGCACAAGCTCTACAAGCGGCTGCCCGACGCCATGGTCTTCGAAGATCCCAACCGGGCCGGCGGACACCTCGGCGTCAAGATGGCCAGCCAGCTCTTCGCCCGTGAATACGATACCGATGTGGTGGTGCCGGAGCTGGCCGAATGGTCCCGCAGCGAATACGGCGATGAAATTCCCATCATCACCGCCGGCGGCATCTGGGATCGGCAGGATATCGATCACGCCCTCGACCTCGGAGCCAAAGGGGTGCAGATGGCCAGCCGCTTCATCTGCACCTTCGAATGCGATGCCCACGACCTGTTCAAACAGGCCTTCATCGACGCCCGCGAAGGCGATGTGGTGATCGTGGACTCCCCCGCCGGTCTGCCGGGACGCGCCCTGAGAACCCCCTTCACCAAAACCCTGCTCCGGGGCGGAGAGGTGGCGGATCACTGCATCGCCACCTGTCTGGACGCCTGTCGCTGCCGGGAAGAGAAAGAAACCTTCTGCATCGCTCTGGCTCTGCATCGCGCCCAACAGGGGGATATGGAAAACGGATTGGTCTTCACCGGTTCCAACGCCACCCGTCATACCGGACTGGTTCATGTGAAAGATATTTTCGAGGAGCTGATACACGGCATTCCGGTTCACCCCGTGCCGATCGCCGGATGAGCCACCCCTGACCCCATCACCCGGATACTACTGGAAAATATACCGTGCTGCCCGATTCCCGCTCCATTCATCGTTTTTTTTCGGGACTGGCCGAGGTCTGCCCGCTCCCGCAGTTGAGCCACATTCATCTGATCCACTGGCCGACCGATCCCCCGTCGCCGCTGGATCCGTTGCAGGAGGGGGGCTTTCACGGCACCGTGGTGGTGGCGCGCGCCTCGCTGGCCGATGCCATCCGCCATCACCATCCGGATCTGACCGTCATTCTCGATGATCACCCCACCGCCGGAGGCCAGGCCGATCATCTGCTGATGGAGCTGCCCCAGGGACGGGAGGCGGCGCGACTGGCCATCGAATCCGCGCTCGCCGCGCTGGCTCCCGAGGGCCGGTTGTGGCTGTTCGGCG
>JADGBU010000240.1:3814-4615 GCA_015231295.1 Magnetococcales bacterium
GTTTGCCGAGTGCGAAACCGCCCTGTGCAAAGGGCATCTGCGACTCCATACCCTCCCCGCCGCCAGCCGCCCCCTGCCGGAAAAAAACAAGGAAGCCCCCTTCCGGCCCGCAGCCGATGGCTTCGCCTATTGGTCTTACGAGTCGCTCAAGGTCGCGGTCAAGCCGGGCATCTTCTCCTGGCGGGCCATCGATCCGGCGACCCAACTGCTGCTCGAAACGGTTCAGGACTCTCCCGGTGCGCGGGTGCTCGACTGGGGATGCGGTTCCGGCGTGATCGGAGCCACCCTGGCGCACCGTTTTCCCGCCATCCACGTCACCTTGAGCGATGATCTGCTCACCGCCACCCGTTGCGCCCGGCGCACCGTGGAACTCAATGGGCTCGACGCCCGTTGCGAGGTGATCACCGAAGACGGCATCGGTCCGCAACTGGTCAACAAACGCTTCGATACCATTTTCACCAATCCGCCGTTTCACCGGGGAGTGCGCACCGATCACGACGCGACGCTGGCCTTCCTCGCCGCCGCGACCCAACGACTGGTGACGGGAGGCTCCCTGTGGCTGGTGGGCAACCGTTTCATGGACTACGGCACCCTGCTGAAAGAACAGCTCGGCGCGGTGGAAGAGATCGACGGCGATGACGCCTTCACGGTCTGGCGCGGGGTCAAAAGCGCCGCCAGAGCCGATGCCAAACCGGGCCGCAAATCCACCCACGCCCGCACCGCCGCCACCCCGCCGGACAACAACCGCTCCCGCGACCGCTTCCGCGACCTGCCCAATGGCCGCTGGATCGGAGCCGATGA
>JADGBU010000241.1:0-893 GCA_015231295.1 Magnetococcales bacterium
GGGTGGGCGGGCAGTCGTTCACGGCAGGGCCTCCCACACCCGTTCCGGGGTCAGTTCCTCCAGACAGCGGGCCGCGCCCTCCGGACAGCGACGCTTGAAACAGGGGGCGCATTCCAATCCCAGAGAGAGAATCTTCAGACGCCCCCCCAAAGGCGGGGTGTGTTCGGGATCCGAGGAGCCGAAGATCGCCACGCCGGGCCGGTCCAGGGCGGCGGCCACATGCATCAGGCCGGAGTCGTTGGTCACGACCGCCGTGGCGCGGGCCATCAGATCGATCGCCTCCCCCAGGGAGAGTTCCCCGGCCAGATTGAGGGCCGGATGGGCCAGAGCGGCGAGAATCTCCACGCCCAGTTCCCGCTCTTTGGCCGAGCCGAGCACCACCACGCTCCAGCCTTCCCGGAGCTTGCGGGCGGCCAGGGTCGCGAAGTGGCGGGGGGGCCAGCGTTTGGCCGGGCCATATTCGGCACCCGGACAGAGGATCAGCAGGGGCCGTTCGGCGGAGAGTCCGTGACGGTGCAAAAGATTCGCGCCGGCCTCCGCCGAGGGGGTGAGGGCGGGCAGGGGAAGCGAGGCGGGAAAGGGGGCGTCACGGGGCAGGCCCAGGGCCACGAAGCGATCCACGGTGCGGCGCAGACGGGTTTTGTCCAGGGGGCGGAGGTCGTTGAGCAGACCCCAGCGCAACTCTCCCAGAAAGCCGGTGCGCAGCGGAATGGCGGCAAACCAGGGCAGCAGTGCCGATTTGAACGAATTGGGCAGCAGAATCGCCTGACGATAGCGGTGACGCAGACTTTTTCCCACCCGGAAGCGGGTGGTGAGGGCCAGGGCTCCATGTGGGATCGGCAGGGGAATGCCCTGACGGATCTCCGGCATGCGTTCGGCCAGGGGGAGGGTCC
>JADGBU010000241.1:960-2577 GCA_015231295.1 Magnetococcales bacterium
CGCCTGCGCCATCACCATGTCCCCCACCCAGGAGGGACCGATCACCAGGATCGCTCCCGGATCGTTCATGGGGTGGCGTCCGCCTTGACGCGCACGAAGGTGGCGATTCCCTCTTCCAGGGAGTCGAAGGGGGCGTCGTATCCCACGGAGCGCAGCTGGGTGATGTCGGCCTCGGTGAAGCTCTGATATTTGGCGCGCAGGGATTCGGGCATCTGGACATATTCGATGGTGCCCTGTCCGAGGCTGGCGATCAGGGCGCGGGCCACGTCGTTGAAGCTGCGGCTCTTGCCGGTGCCGACGTTGAAAATGCCTTGAATCGTGCCGCTGTCGGCCAGAAAAAGATTGACCTTGACCGCATCCTCCACATGGACAAAATCCCGTCGTTGCTCTCCGTCGCCGTAGCCGCCGCTGCCGGTGAAGAGTTTGACCACCCCATGGGTACGGATTTGATGATGCATCTGATGGATCATCGAGGCCATGCGGCCTTTGTGATCCTCGCGGGGGCCGTAGACGTTGAAATAGCGCAATCCCGCCACCGCCGAGGTGGCGCGGGGCAGCAGATGCTGCACATAGCGGTCGAACAGCAGCTTGGAGTAGCCGTAGACATTGAGGGGTTTTTCGTTGTCCGGGTGTTCGGCGAAGGTGGTCGAGGCTCCGTAGGTGGCGGCACTGGAGGCGTAGACGAACGGAATGTTCTGCTCCAGGGAGAAGTGGAACAGCTCTTTGGAATAGGTGAAATTGTTGTCCATCATGTAGCGGCCATCGTACTCCATGGTGTCGGAGCAGGCCCCCTGATGGAAAATCGCCCGCACGCGGGCGTTGCGGAAGTGACCGGCTCGCAGATGGTCGCGAAATTCGGTCAGATCCATGTAGTCGCCGATGGAGAGATCCCGCAGATTGAGGAATTTGTCTCCCTGTTTCAGGTCATCGACCACCAGAATGTTGCTGTCTCCCCGCCGGTTGAGGGCGGCCACGAGATTGGCACCGATGAAGCCGGCACCTCCGGTCACGATATACATGGATTGTCAACTCGCTCCTTGGGTGGATTGGATGTGATGCAGAATATTGCTGCTGCTGCGTCCCGGTTCCAGGGGGATCAGGGCCACCCGGCCTCCCCAGGATTTGACCTCCTGACCGCCGACCACTTGCGCTTCGGTATAATCGGCCCCTTTGGCCAGGACATCGGGACGCAGGGCGCGGATCAGTTCGAGGGGGGTGGGCTGGTCGAATAGCAAGACCAGATCCACCGAAGCCAGAGCCGCCAGCACCCGCGCCCGATCCTCCTGGCGGATCACCGGACGGGTGGGGCCCTTGATGGCCTGAACCGAACGATCGGTGTTGAGTCCCACGATCAGACGATTGCCGAGATGGCGGGCCTTTTCCAGATAGGTGACGTGACCGGCATGCAGCAGATCGAAACAGCCGTTGGTGAAGATGATCCGTTCGCCCTTTTGTCGCCAGGTTTCGATGCGGGAGAGGGCGATCTCCGGCGAACAGATTTTATCCGCCTGCGCCAGGGCCTCCTGGGAGGAGAGGGCGGCGAGCAGTTCATCCCGATGGATCGGCGAGGTGCCCACCTTGCCCACCACCACCCCGGCGGCCAGATTGGCCAGATGC
>JADGBU010000241.1:2949-4585 GCA_015231295.1 Magnetococcales bacterium
GATCGCCTGACAGACCGGTTCGGCCAGGGTGCCCTTGCCGTAGTCCGACAGAATGACCGCGCCGGGACGGGGTTCCCGATGGAGTTGTTCCAGGACGTGGGTGACGAAGGTGGACCAGATCTCTTCCGGGACCGGATCGGTCTGTTCCAGATCGAGGCGGAGCATCTGTTGCCGTCCGCCGATGATGCGGGTTTTGGCGATGGTGGGGCGATCGGGCAGGGCATGGATCGCCTCGGTGGTGACACCCGCCTGATGGAGCAGGGTTTTCAGCAAGGCGCCGTCGGCATCCTCTCCCACCCAGCCGCAGATGCGCGGCACCAGTCCGAGATTGGCCAGATTGACCGCCACATGGGCCGCTCCACCGCAGCGGGAGGTCTCCCGGAGAATTTTCACCACCGGAACCGGGGCCTCGGGGGAGATGCGCGAGACTTCGCCCCAGATGTAGCGGTCCAGGATCAGGTCTCCGGCCACCAGCACGGATTGGCCATGAAAACCGGCATTCAGGGTCTCTTGTACGGCGGCGCGATTCTGGAACATGACCTTTGGGCCTTGCAAACGATGATGAAAAGGGAACGGTGCCGACTCACAAGGTGGGTGGGATTCTCGGCGCGGGTGGCGGCGCGCTCTGCATGCTGTGGCGCACGAAGGCGGACAGCACGCCCACAAACAGTCCCAGGAAGGCTCCCACCAGCACGATCAGGCTGCGTTTGGGGCGAATGCGTCTTTCCGGGACCACGGCGGGATCCAGCACCCGAAAGGCGAACTCCGGACGACCGTTGGCCAGCATGATTTTCTTGATCTGGTCTTCGAGGAGGGTGGCGATGACCTGTCTGAGTTCCGCGATCGTATTTTTTTCCAGTTCTTTGTTCAGGTACTCGATATTGTACTTGGACTCTTCGATGGCCAGGTTGCGCATGTGGCGGTTGATGCGCTCGATCAGAAGATTGGCCCAGCGGGCGGTTTGTTCACGATTTTGCCATTCGATGGTCATGGTGATCAAACCGGTTTTTTTGTCTTCGATGATCCGGAGCACCTCCTTCTTGAAGTAGTCCACCGCCTGCAGCCTGGTGGGCACTTTGCCCGATTCGCTCTCTTTCCAGTTTTTTCGGACGGGATCCCATTGTTCGTGGAAGAGAATCGGCATGAGTTGTTCATCCTCGATGAACTCCTCGATGAACAGTCGGGACTTCAGACGGGCAACGGCGGCATCCTTGGAGGAGCCTCCACCTCCGATGTTGATTCCGGCCATGGCCGCCAGTCCTCCCAGTTGTCCCAGGGAACCGCCTCCCTTTTTGGCGTCGTCTCCGGCGGGTTCCAGCAGGATGTCGGCCTGGAAATAGGGGGTGGCGAGGAGGGCGTAGGTGACGGATCCCGCAATGCAGACCACGGTGATGATCGCGATCCACCATTTTTGTTGCACCAGAATGCGCCACAGATCGCCCAGCTTGATCTCCTCTTCGACCGAGATGGGCTCGGGCGCGGCCTGTTGGGGCTCGGGCGCGTATGGCGAATGGGTTGGTGTCATGGTGTCGGGCTGCCGCGTGGATCGAGTGTGTGACGAAAAGCGTCCGGTTGCGAAAAAATTTACCTCATCGGGGGGCAAAAGGCAATTGCAAGCGTGCGATAAACGCATCCA
>JADGBU010000242.1 GCA_015231295.1 Magnetococcales bacterium
CTGCTGCCAGTAGATTCCGAAAGAACCACAGGAAATCATGATGGTGATGATCACGGTGAACGGAATGATCAAATCTCTTCTGGCACTCTTCATGAGCATTATCCATCATCTGTTGAAATTACCGATTGCCCTCGATCGACTCAAGGCCACCACCCAGGCTCTCTTCCTGGAATTTCCAGCACTCCCCGTCTGTGGCCGTTGAACTCGATCATCCACGATTATATCACGAAGAACTTGCAAATCAAATCATCTGTGCAAAATCGCCGCGCATTGGACACGTCCCGCACAGACAGAAAATGATAACCGTTGATCCGGGGATCGGTTTTCCAAACGGGCGAACTGCGTCACCACATCAATCCCGTCAACCTCCGGCATGATGATGTCCTATTCCGGCGAGGAAGAGTGTCAAGACGGATGGCACATGATGGAAGAAAGATGGATGATGGAGTCACAAATTAATTGCGGCAATAATGATAATGTTATGATATTGTTCTGGGCAGGTGGATGGCGCTCGGCGATTACGGTGTATGCGCGCGATCCGAATGGGACCGATGAAAGAGAATAATAACTATTTGTGTCAATAGGACAGTATTAATGAAAATAAAAATTATTTATGGATTTTCTATCTTCTTTTCATGCGTTTTGAACGATGTCTGGGCGGCTGCGCCGACCGTTGCCTTTCCGATCGGTGAACGCACCTGGTCCGGGAGTGGCAGCAAGAGCTTCCAGTTTCCGTTGGAGACCTTTCATGATGCGGACCGCGATGTTTTGACCTATACGGCCAGACAGGCCAACGGCACATCCTTGCCCTCCTGGTTACGTTTTTCCGGCCCCACCCGGACCTTTTCCGGCAATCCGCCCACGGGCACCAACAAGATTTCGTTGATGATCACGGCGAATGACGGGCATGATGGGGTGGTCTCCACGACCTTCTTGCTGAACCTGACCAATGCCAACGATCGACCCACGGTCAGCAATCCTGTTTCGGATCGTGTTTGGACTGGCATTGGAACCAAAAGTTATCGCATCCCGTTGGATACATTCCGGGATGGCGATGGGGATACGCTGATCTATTCCGTCACGCTGTCAGATGGTAGCGCGTTGCCATCTTGGCTTCGTTTCGCGGCTTCGACCCGGACCTTATCCGGCAATCCGCCAGCCAACACCGCCACGCTTCGTTTGAGAGTGCGCGCCAACGATGGCCATGGCAGCACGGCCAGCAGCTATTTCTATTTATCCTTCGACGCATTCACCAACGATGCCCCCGTAGTCTCGGCCCGCATTGCGGATCAAACCTGGAATCGAGGCGAATCCAAAAGCTTTCAGGTTCCGGCCAATATTTTTTCGGATGGGGATGGGGATTATCTGACCTATTCCGCCTCGCTGGCCAATGGTTCGTCGTTGCCCTCCTGGTTGCTTTTCAACGCATCGACCCGAACCTTTTCCGGATCTCCGCCGGGAGATGCCAGCACATTGGCTCTTAAAGTGACGGCTGATGACAATCATGGCATGATCACCTACACCACCTTCAATCTGTGGTTCGCCGGTTCGGTGAGCAACAGACCTCCAAGCGTGATCACCGCCATTGCGGATCAAACCTGGTCGGGTAGTGGAAGCAAGAGCTTTCAGATTCCGGCCAACAGCATCACGGATGATGACAGCGACACGCTGACCTACTCCGCCACCCTGGAAAATGGTGCCGCATTACCCGCATGGTTGAGTTTCAACGTCGCGACGCGGACCTTTTCCGGCAATCCGCCTGCGGATGCCAGTGCGCTCACGCTCAAGGTCACGGCGAACGATGGCCGTGGCGGCACGGTTCAGGATATTTTTGTTCTCTCCTCCGAAACGACCAACGATGCCCCGACCGTGGCGACGAGCATTGCCAATCAATCCTGGAGTGGCAGCGGAACCAAGAGTTTTCAGGTTCCGGCCAATACGTTCTTGGACGGGGACGGGGAGAGGTTGACCTATTCGGCCACGCAGGCCAACGGTTCGGCGTTGCCCTCCTGGCTGCGTTTCAACGCCGGCACGCGGACTTTCTCCGGCAATCCTCCGTCCGGGGCGATCGACCGGACGCTCAAGGTGATGGCCGATGATGGACATGGGGGGACGATATCCACCAATTTCAATTTGAACATGAGTCGCACCAATGATCTCCCCAGGGTGGCCAACACCATTCCCGATCTGGTCTGGAGTGGCAGTGGCACCAAAAGTTTCCAGGTGTCGGCCAATACCTTCACGGATGGGGATGGGGATGATCTGACCTATTCGGCCACGCTGGCCAGCGGTTCGGCTCTGCCATCCTGGCTTCGTTTTGATACCAGCACACGGACTTTCTCCGGCAATCCGCCTGCCGGGGCCAGTTCCCGGACGCTCAAGGTGATTGCCAATGATGGACACGGCGGCACGGTTTACAGAACCTTTGGTTTGACGTTCAGCGGTGCGACCAATGATGCCCCCCGGGTCAGCAACGCCATCAGCGATCAGACCTGGAACCGGAACGTGAGTCAAAGTTTTCAGGTTCCCGCCACTACCTTCTCCGATGGGGATCGGGACTCCCTGACCTATTCGGCCAAACTCGCCAATGGTTCCGCTCTACCTAGTTGGTTGAGCTTTTCGCCGAGTACACGGACGTTTGCGGGCACGCCTCCCACCGGCGTGACGAGCCTGGATTTGCGGGTCACGGTCAACGATGGCCACGGCAGCACGAGCAGCGATACGTTCAGCTTGAACTTTCCCGCCACCACCAGCAACCATGCGCCGGTGGCCGTAAACGACACCGTAACCACAACGCGCAATCAGGCGGTCATGGACACTCTGACAGCCACGGATAGCGATGCGGATCGTCTCACCTATGCCATCGTATCCAACGGCACACGCGGAACCGTCGTCTTCACCAACACCACAACCGGCGCTTTCACCTACACGCCCAACGCAAATGTCACCGGCTCGGACAGTTTCACCTATAAAGTCAACGATGGTCAGGCCGACTCCAACACGGCAACGGTCACGGTAACGATCAATCCTCCACCGAATCACGCGCCTGTGTCCACCAATGGCACGCTGAGCGTCGCCCAAAACACCGCAATCACTGGCACTCTGAGTGCCAGTGATTCGGATCAAGACGCTCTGCTTTTTTCCATTGTTTCCAACGGCACCAAGGGAACGGTCGCCCTGACCAACACCGCAACCGGAACCTATCGGTATACGCCGAACTCGGGAGCGAGCGGCAGCGATACGTTCACCTTCAAGGTCAACGACGGGACGACGGATTCCAACACGGCCACGGTGACGGTGACGATTGCTGCAACGGGTGGTGCGGAGATCACCAACAGCCTGGGGATGACCTTCAAGTTGATTCCGGCTGGGACGTTCACGATGGGAGAAAGTGGTTGCACCAGTCCAGATTGGTGGTGTTCTGGGTCGAAACCGTCACATCAAGTCACGATCAGTCAAAATTTTTACATGCAGACGACGGAAATTACGCAGGGGCAATGGCGCGCGGTGATGGGGAACAATCCTTCCTACTTTTCCAGTTGCGGGGACACCTGCCCAGTCGAACAAGTTTCCTGGAATGATCTTCAGACCTTTATCACCACGTTGAATGCCCGGAATGAAGGGACGTATCGTTTGCCGACGGAGGCGGAGTGGGAGTATGCGGCGCGGGCTGGGACGACGACGGCGTATTCGTTTGGAGACAGTGAGAGTTCTTTTGGGAACTATGCTTGGTATTCGAGCAACTCATCCAGTCGGACTCATCCTGTGGCCCAGAAATTGCCGAATCCATGGGGATTGTATGACATGCATGGGAATGTGTGGGAGTGGGTTGCGGATTGGTATGGGTCGTTCAGTTCTTCGGCAGTGACAGATCCGCAAGGCCCAAGTTCAGGCTCCTACCGGGTCGATCGGGGCGGCAGCTGGTACGACAACCCAGCCAGCCTCCGCTCCGCCCTTCGCGACCGCGTCTACCCGGGCCTCCGTAACCTCAACTTGGGCTTCCGCCTTTCGAGGACTTACCCTTAGGTTTTTTACACTCTTACACTATGCAGGCTTTTAAGCCTTTAAGCAGAGTCTGTTAACGAGTAATGAGCAGCGGAACCAGTGTGGCCAGCGAGCGTTTCTCAGCGAGCGCCTGCCACACTGGTGGAGCGGATTGGAAGGGGAGTGTTTTGCTTGTTGGCTTCCCACCACGGAAAAATTCCCGCGCCGGGTCGTTTCCCAGAAAAAGTTCGCCATGCTCTCCTTGCCGCCCACCTCCCTATTCGAACCGGGTGTTTGAAAAATTCAACAAAATCGCGGGTGGGGTTAAACCACACTCACCCCCGGTGCGTGGGGTTGAAATGGAGAAGAGATGCCGAAAAGGAGAGTCCTGGAGCCAGAAACGGCAATGGGAGGGCAACAACGAGTGCGGAGGGTTCTCCGTCGTTGTTTGCTAACCTTTGAATTTATTGGTATATTTTGGCAGGGTGTGCCGGAGGGCCAACAACTTGAAGATCGAATAAAAAACTAAATGGCGTGGCAAGGCGACCCATATCAAACTGATTCTCCGTAACGAACTGTAACAAACCAATG
>JADGBU010000243.1:0-1541 GCA_015231295.1 Magnetococcales bacterium
ATGCCCACGACCTGCTGCCGCGCATCACCCGCGATCCCAGCCACTACGAATGCCGCTTCTGCGACTGGTCGGATCGCTGTTGGAGGCTGCCATGTTGAACCCCGACGCATGGTTCGATTTCAACGACGCCAGAACCCGGTTTTCTGCCCGCCAGGAGAATGGATTCGATGTGGAACGGATCAAGGTACGCCTTCTGGACAACATCGAAGGCGTTCTGGCCTATCTGTTGCCCGCCGGAAAGATCCGCTACGGCAAATTCCACGTCGGCGATGTGGCTGGTCAATCCGGCGACAGCATGGTGCTGGAGATGATCGGAGCCAAGGCCGGAATGTGGTTCGACCACGCCACCGGCCAGGGCGGTGACATCATCGACCTGTGGGCGGCCACGCGAGGATGGGAGACGAAGCGCGATTTTTCCAACATTTTGCAGGAGATCTCGGTGTGGTTAGGAGAAATGCCGACCACTTCCCGGAACAGGCCAAACCGGAAGTCCCCTCCCGTTGACGAACTGGGCTTCCATACCGGCAAATGGGACTACCACGACCGCGACGGCAACCTGGTGGCCTGCGTCTATCGTTACGATCCGCCTTCCGGCAAGGAGTTCCGGCCATGGGACGCATGCGCCCGCCGTTGGCAGGCTCCCGATCCACGACCACTTTTCAATCTTCCGGCAGTGCTGGCCTCTTCCATGGTCATCCTGGTCGAAGGCGAGAAATGCGCCCAGGCGTTGCAGAGTCTCGGCATCGTGGCTTCCACCGCCATGCACGGTGCCAACGCACCGGTGGACAAGACTGACTGGTCGCCGCTCGCGGGCAAGGAGGTGCTGATCTGGCCGGACAAGGATGCGCCGGGCTGGAATCACGCAGTCGCCATGGCCAACGCCTGTCAGCAGACCGGATGCCGCTCGGTGGCGATCCTCAGTCCACCCGACGACAAACCGGAAAAATGGGACGCCGCCGACGCCGTGGCCGAGGGAATAAACATTCCGGCCTTTCTGGCCGCCGCCGAACGTCAAGAGATCCGGCGCAGGGATCCTTCCAGATTCAATCTGCTTGCCTGGACCTATGATCGTTATCTTGGCCCTCCACCAGAGAGACGTTGGCTTGTGCGCGATGTACTCCCGCTTGCCGTGCCGGGCATGGTGGCCGCCATCGGTGGCGCCGGGAAAAGCATGCTTCTTCTGGATCTGGCGGTAAAAACGGCCTCCGTGATGCCTGGGAAATTTCCGCCTTCCGCTTTGGGGGGAATTTTCGAACCGGAAACCGGAACCGCCGTCATGCTGACTGCCGAGGATGACAAAGCCGAGGTCCACCGCAGATTGCACGGCCTCGCGCCACAATTGACCCAACACTCCCGGTTGATCGTACTGCCTCTTCCCAATGCCGGAGGACCAGCCTCGCTGGTGAGTGCAGGAAGGGACGGCCCAGTCCTGACCAGGGAGTTCGATGATCTGCGACAGGAATTGGCGATGATTCCCAACCTGCGCATGTTGGTACTCGACCCGTTGCAAAGTTTCGTCGGCGCGGATGTGAACGCGGACC
>JADGBU010000243.1:1638-4569 GCA_015231295.1 Magnetococcales bacterium
CCCGATCCTGACGGCCCAGGATGCCCGTGACGCCATTCGCGGAACAACGGCTCTCGTGGACAGTGGGCGTTGGAGCTACGCCCTGTGGACCCCGGAAGACGATGAGGCGAAAAAAATCTGCCAGCAACTCGGCCTGCGCTTCGAACGGGACTCGGTGTTTCTGGGGGCCATTGTCAAGAGCAACTGGCCGACGGACAAAACCGTTCGCGTCTTCGTGCGCGATTCGCTTTCCGGCCTGTTGATGGATCGGACGACCAGTCTGCACCACCTGTCTGGCGGACGGGAAGGCATGCTCGTCGCTCTGGAAACGGCTATCGCCAAAGGTGCTGCCAATGGTCAACCCTTCACCCGGACCGGTGGCAGCGGGCTGTACGAACGACGTTCGGAATTGCCGGATGCCCTGGCCAACATGACCCGGAGTCGTCTCCTGGAAATGGCGGAAACCCTTCTGGGTTCGGGGCAGATCGTCTTGTGCATGGCCGGGGACAGCAAACTGAAAAAATGGCTCGACGTACCCAACGGAGAGTTCGCATTGGGTGTTGGACGGTTTCAAATCGGAGCCAGTCCATTGGATGAACCGTGAGTCAGGAGGCTGTCATGGACACCATAGAGATAAGAATCGTTCTCATCATGATCGTTCCCAGACCGCTCCCAAAATGGGCGCTTCCCGCGTTCCCAAGCATTCCCAAAAATCTTGGGAACGGACAATTAATTGAAAAACAAGGATACTTTCCTTTGCCGTTCCCAACCGTTCCCGAAAATCTTGGGAACGGTAAAGGCGTTCCCAAACCGTTCCCAAAAAGGGCCATTCCCGCGTTCCCGTGGGAATGGCTTTTTTTGGGAACGTCTTTTCATAACGAAAACAACAGACTAGCGTTCCCGTTCCCAGCCGTTCCCGAAAATCTTGGGAACGGACAACCAATTGAAAAACAAAGAAATCTTAGACGTTCCCGAATTCCCATATACTACGTATATGGTGGGGGGTCTATGGACCCCCACCACATACCGATCATCAATGGTGCCAAAAAATTCAGCGGCAGGTGGCTGCATCAGCTTGCCATGCACGCCGCCACCCTGACCACAACACAGCACAGGAGGACGACATGGCCGTAACCGTTTTGCCCCACGAGGGTGCTATCGATGACAAGTCCGATACCAACTTTCAACCGGTGGCAGAGGAGCATCTGGAACCCGGTCTCGATGAATCCCTTCTGCAACCTTACGAGAAGACCATCCTGGCGTTGCTCAATACAAAACCACCTGGAAAAAACGGCAAACCCGGCTGCCATCTGGTCAGGCTCTCCCTTGAGGCACAGGAGTCCCGGCGGCAATGGCATAACGCCTTGGAAATGCGGATGGCGACAGGACGTGATCTGGCAGGTGTCCGGGGTATCGCCAGCCATGCGGTATCGAACACGGTCAGGGTCGCCATGGTATTGCACCTCATGGATCATCCCCATCTGCTCGCGGAAGAGGAGTCGGAGCTGGATTTGGCGACCTGGGAGCGGGCAAAGATGCTTGGAGAATATCACCTTGCGGAAGCAGTGCGGATTCAGCGCATGGCCGACAGCATGGCATCAAGTGCAAAACATCATGCAGCAATCAAGCGGGTGACGGCGTCGTTCCTGGCGGGACACCGCCGTCACCCTGATCAAATCAACCAACAGGAGGATTGAAAATGGCTAGAACAGTTTCGCATCAGGCAGAACCGAACGCTGGCTACAGAATTTTATCCATCTGCCCGGCAGACGGGTGGCGTGCCGTTTACGCTGGGGAGGACGGTCCAAGCGATACTGCCACGCTGGTGTGCTGGGCGGTGATCCACTGCCAGGATGGCATGACGCGAATGGTCGGCATGGTCCCGTATAACGACGACATCGCCCCTGCGCCATTCGTGGCCATCCCGGATCTTGATTTTGCCGGGTACGAGCGCAACGAACGAGGAGCATGGCAGCGGCTTTCAGAAATGCCCAAGCCAACGCTTGCCTCATTGGATATGGATACCCCGGCAGATGAACACATCGTCTTTTCGCCCAGGGTTCAAAGCGCGTTCAAGAACTTGGAATCGGGTATGCCGACGCTGAGAGAGTTGCTGGAGATGAGCGAAAACGACCTGTTGCGCATATCGAACATCGGAAGAAGGAGTCTGGATGAGATCAAACGCGGTGTCCGTGGCCTTGGACTGCGGTTTACCAAACTGGATTGAAAACCGGCTGAGGCATGGTGACTTCAACGCATCAGGAAACAACGAAATGGACGGAAAACAAAAACGGACGGTGGCGATGTTCTTGGCGGAGCGCGCCACCGTCCTGACCACATCGACCACAGGAGGTAGAAATGGCTGAAACGACTTTGCAACAAAACGGCCAGGATGGGAACGGTTCCATTCTCGCTTTGGATCTCGGAACGAAAATGGGCTGGGCCCTGCGGCAGGCCGACGGCACCATCACCAGCGGCACGGTCGAATTCCGCCCTGGCCGGTTCGAAGGCGGCGGGATGGCCTTCGTCCGGTTCAAAAAATGGCTCGACGAGGTGGCCCGCTTCGCCGGTCCCATCACCAGTCTGTTTTTTGAAGAGGTCAGAGCGCACGCTGGGGTGACGGCAAGTCACGTTTACGGCGGGTTCCTGGCGCACCTCACCGCTTGGAGCGAGGAGGCGGAAATTCCCTACCAGGGCGTGCCGGTCGGCACGATCAAGCGCCATGCCACCGGCAAGGGCAACGCCAGCAAGGAGGAGGTCATCGAGGCGATGCGCCGGAAGGGCCACGACCCTGCCGACGACAACGCCGCCGACGCACTCGCCATTCTGCATTGGGCCCTGGACGAAATGGAGGTGACGAAATGATCGGCGCACCGAGTTCTCCACGTTCCTGCTTGGCCCGGGTGATCCCGGTGCGGATGGACGTCGAGCAGGAAAAACGGAAAGGCTGGC
>JADGBU010000244.1 GCA_015231295.1 Magnetococcales bacterium
ACGCCGGAAAACGCGAAGTTCTGGCCCCCAATTCCCAAGGGCGCTGACCGGAAACCCGTCCCTGACGGCAACGGCCAAAAACCCCGCACCCTCCGCACGAATCAAATACCGCTCAACCCCAGAGAAAGGAAGCGATACGGATCAAACGATCTTTGGGATGGTTGGTCATTCTGTGCGCGCAGCAACGAAGGAGGCAAGGGGTGATCGACAGGGATCACCCCTTGCCTGATTGTTCAGCGGAGATGCATCAGGCCGGAATCAACGCGCCACTGCCGAGAAGGCGGCTGCCGCGACTTCCAGAGGAGCACGATGGAATGAAGCGTCGTTGACCAGAAAATGGACCCAGATGCTGGCCACATATCCCAATGCGATGGCCCAGATCCACTTCAGATGGGAAAAGAAGGTATACACGCCTCTGGCCTGACCCATCAAGGCCACCCCCGCTGCGGAACCGATGGAAAGCATGCTGCCACCAACTCCAGCCGTCAGGGTCACCAGCAGCCACTGTCCTTTCGACATGCCCGGCAACATGGTCAATACCGCAAACATCACAGGGATATTATCCACGATGGCCGACAGAGTGCCCACCATGATGTTGGCCTGCGTGGTACCCCAGTCGATATACATGATCTTCGAGACCAGGGCCAGATAGCCCATGTACCCGTTACCAAAGGCTCCGAGAGTATGCGCGGAGACGAAGGATCTGAAACAATTCCAGGGATACATTGATGATTTTGATTAACTTTCCGAATGTTGTCTCGTCAAGGCATACAGAAACCCGCATCAACAGATTCCCCATGGATGCATTGATCATTCACGGGACAGTCCTGACACAGATACCCTTTCAGTGCATCAAATAAAAAAATGATAATTTGATTGATTTTTGCGGAGTCAGGCATTTATACTTTATTAATCTTTTTTACAGAAACGCGAAACCTGTCTCACAACAGTCAACACAAACCGGTGCACCTACTACAGCATGATGTCATGCCGGATGGCGGGGTCGAACGAATGAATCCATTATTATGGTTGTGTTTTTTCTTTCCGGTCATGTCGGCGTTCGCGGGCAGCCTGACGGCTCCTGCCGCACCGACGGATGCGGGTAGCGCCATGTATTCCCTCGAAGATCTCTATCAACGTCTGGACTCCGGCGCGCCGGGAACCAAACGGACCGGGACGTTGCCCGAACCGACCGCCGGGCCTGCGGCAACGGGGCACTCCCTGGACGACATCATGAGCAAGGCTCCGGTGCCGGACAACATCAACGGCGCCACAGCGTCCGATGTGACGTGCGGTCGCATCTTCTGGGGCCTGCGCACCGACGGCACCTGGGGACAGCAGACCGGCGGAACGCCGGGGTGTACGCCGCCGACGTTCAATTCGACTGCCATCGCCCGCACCGGCCAAACCACCTCCTACGCAGCCGGAGACGACGGCATCTTGCAAACTGGAGTGGTCTGGCCAGACCCGCGTTTTGTTGACAACGGTGATGGCACCATCACCGACAATTTGACCGGTTTGGTATGGATGAAGAGGGTCGATTGCTGGAGTCCCCAAATCTGGTACGATGCTCTGGCCAAGGTGAATGGCTTGAATACGGGCGAAGAGACTTGCACTGGCTACACCACAGGAACCCATACCGATTGGCGTCTGCCAAACCGCGAAGAATTGATCAGCCTGATCGATTATGGCCGATTCAACCCGGCGTTGCCGATCTGTCATCCATTTTTGGGCATCAAGACAGAGTCCTCCAGGTATTGGACGAGTACGTTCTGCGCCAAACCCTTTCCTGAATACATAGGTGACCGTGCGTGGGATGTCAATCTTTCCAGCGGCGTTGTCATGAAAAGCAGTATTGTCAAGCCTAGCAGTTCCTTGAAGGTCTATAATAGCGTCTGGCCGGTGCGAGGTGGACAATGAATCCTGGGTGTTTGAGTGGTTTGGTCGTTTTGGAGGGAGAAACGTAAAAAGGGAGACATCTCCCTTTGATATCGCGCAGAGGGATGTTGATTCTGGTCTTGGGAGAATGCATCGGATGATGTTTTCTGACACATTGGCTACTCATTACCGCGCGTTGAAAACACAATCTGCGGATTGCATTCTTCTGATGCAGGTTGGGGCCTTCATGCGAGTCATGGATGCGGATGCCTATACGCTGGCCAGGGTGGTTGGGTTGAGGTTGGAAAGGGCGGGTGATGAGGATAACCCCGTGGTGTTGGGCGGTTTTCCGCTCTCCGGATTGGATTTGTATGTGGGGAAACTGGTAAGATCCGGGCTTTCGGTGTCCATTGCATTGCAAGATGAAAACAAGGAGCTGCGGATCACGGAGTGTGTTCGTGTACAGAATTCTTGCGGTGATGCGTGTTGATCATGGCACGTTATGAAGACTTGCCCATTTCCAGCGCCATCTTTAGACCTGCGTGATGCCGGATTTCTCTCCAGAAAATGGGGGGGTGCTGAATAGTTACCAAAGCGCATCATCATCCGCTGGTGGAACGATCGGGGTGAAATCATGAAACGTATTGAAAGATCGATGGGTTGGGTTGGATGGTGTCTGGTTTTATCCATGTGGTTGCCGATCCGTGACCTGTGCGCTGCGGATGCGCCCGCTCCGGTACGGCAGACGGGTCAAACCACTTCTTTCTCGACTGGAGACGATGGCAATGTCAGGAAAGGGGCTATCTGGCCAACGCCACGTTTTGTGGTGAATGGAGACGGCACGACCACGGATGAACTGACGGGGCTGATCTGGATGCAGAATGCCAGTTGTTGGTATACCCAAACCTGGGCCAATGCCTTGACCAAGGTGGCGGGTTTGAATGGCACCACGGAAAGCTGTTCGGGATATTCCGGGCGCCATACTGACTGGCGTCTGCCCAGCGTTCATGAACTGCAATCATTGGTGGATGCCGGTCGCCTCACTCCCGCGTTGCCGACCGGTCATCCGTTCTCGGGCTTTCGGGTCGACAATTGGGAGTGGTGGTCCGGCTATTATTGGTCGAATACCACCTGTGCCGGCAATACCGACAACGCGTGGACCGTTGACCTCCGCGAGGGCTACGTCGGCAACGGTGGCAAGACGAGCAGCAATTACGTTTTACCCGTTCGAGGTGGACAATGATGCTTGGGGGCATGGGTGATTTGATCGCCCCTTATTCTCAGCGATGGATGACGGATCGGGGTTTGGATCCATCTCCTTCTCTGTATGAAATGGAGTTTCATGATCTGGTCGTTCGGGATCAATCTGACTATATAAAGCATCATTATCGCGGTATTGAAGTTCTGGCATTGAGTCTTTTCTGAAGTCGCTTGGAGTGATGAATGACCATGAAACATCGTGACAGGTTCATGCTCGTGTGGTTCTCCCTGATGCTGACAGGATCAGCAGTGGCGGGATCGTTGGAGGCCCCGGCGCAACCTTCCGATCCGGCCAGCGCCATGCACACCCTGGAGGATCTCCATAACCGTCTCAACTCCGGCACCATGGGCAGCAAACGCACCGGGGGGATGGTAATGCCGTCCACCGGTCCGACGGCTCAGGGTAAAACCACCAGCGAGATCATGGCGATCGCCCCGACCGTGGCAGGCACAAAATGGGCCAAACCGGGGGATGTGGCTTGCGGTAAAACTTTCTGGAACCTGTCCGCTTCCACCTGGGGATTGCAGACCGGCACCAAGGGCTGTCCACCTCCTGCCAACAACCAGGGTACCAACAGTTATTCGTCCCCCACCAACATCCAGATCACCAACGCCGTCAACGGCGAGGCCACCCTCTCCTGGACCGCCGTCTCTGGCGCGACCTCATACAACCTCTACTATGCCACCCAATCGGGTGTGAACAAAAACAACCATACCTGCATGCCCGGCGGAGCCACCAAAACCAACATCACCAGCCCCTACACACTCACCGGGTTGACCAATGGCACCACCTATTATCTGGTGGTCTCTGCGGTGAGTGCCGGAGGCGAAGGAATGGCCTCGGCGGTGACTGCGGCCCCGGTTGCTCGTGAACGTTTCACCGCCAACGGGAATGGAACGGTGACGGATGGCGAGACCGGTTTGGTCCTGCTCCAGAACGCGAACTGTTTTGGCATGAAGACCTGGGACAATGCCATGGATTTGGTGGCCATTCTGGCTGGTGATGGAACGTGTGGGTTGAATGATGGGTCCATGCCCGGAGATTGGCGCTTGCCGACGTATCCGAGTCAGACTGGAACATTGGATGGGGAACTTGCGGTATTGTATGCGGCCAAAAACGGCTCCGCGTTCTCGGGTGTTCAGTCCGACCACTACTGGTCGAGCACGGCCCGTGCCGACAGCACCGGCTTCCCATGGTATATTTTTTTCGGCAATGGCAGCGTCTACAGTGATGGCAAGACGAATACCGGTTACATCTGGCCCGTGAGAAGTGGACAATGAGGATTGGAAGCCTGGATGATCCTGCATCATTGCTTAATGAAAAGTATTTCTTGATTATCTTAATAAACCAGGGTTGAATCGACGTAACCGTTCAGATCAGAAACGAAGGTGCCAAGCCTTGACAATGTGATTAT
>JADGBU010000245.1:0-4078 GCA_015231295.1 Magnetococcales bacterium
GGAAGGCGATGACGGCTCTTTTCGATCCAGGGGCGTTCGCAGCGCGTATGCAACAGCGTGTGGGCGTCTTCTTTGGGAATCGGGTATTCAAACTCCAACCGGGAGATCCCCTCCGAAACCCCCTTGATGGTCAAGGTACACTGGTCACCGGCGATGCGCACCCGCACCACCCGCTCCTTCACCGTGGAAAGAAACCCTTGCTGAAAATCGATTCCGGTGCCCAATCCGCGCCAGCCATCCCCCTTCACCAGAAAGCGGCGTTCAATCTCTTTACCCATGGGGTCAACTCCTTTTGAATCAGGGGATCAGATCTTCGGTCCAGGGGTCATCCATGCCGACCAGCACCTCATCGCCACGCAGCACCGAGGCGAAGGCGAGCATCGCCTTGCGGGCACTGCCGATCGGATAATAATAGGCATCCCAGTTGTCATTGCCCTCGCCATCGTGCAGGGGAATGACGTGATCGAATTTCCAGGCTTCGCGCATTTCGGTGAGGGCACTGGAGCACCGTTTTTCAATCTCCTCCAGATCCCGCAGCGACAGATGCATCTTCTGACGCGAAACCCGATGCAGCAATTTGCGCCGCTGCACCTCGGAGACGAATTTGTTGAGATCCACGCCGATGGGCAAGGATTTCAGATGGAGAATCTCCTCTTTCGCCAGGGGCGACAGAAAAATCGAAACCGCCGGATAGTGATCGAACAGACCCGCTTCCCGCAGTCGTCCCGGCACGAAGGGGTTGCCCTCGAAGAACGGAATGCAACCGGCGTCGAAAATCCGTTGAATCTGTGCCACTTCCAGAGCCTGCAACTCGCCTCGCACATCGGCGACGATGAAGCCATCCTTGCCGCGCATGGCTTCGATTTCGCCACGCGGTCGAAAATAGCAATCGACCCCTTCCTCTTCTCCGGGATGCGGGGGGCGGTCGTTGAACAGCACCAGTTGCTTGAACCGGGCCATCAACTCCGGATAGAAAAGCCGCATGCTGCGGACCAACGGTCCCTTGCCGATACACGACGGACCGGCGATCAAAACGAGGGGTTGCATCCTGGAACTCCTTTTCACAAGACTCCTCCGACCGGCGAGGGACCGGTCGGCCAAACCACCGATTACAGATTCAGCTCACGTTTGAAAATCGCTTTGTGGATGTCGCCGAGACTGACGATGCCCACCAGTCGATCGCCATTTTCCACCACCGGAATGCGCCGGAACCGATGCAGATCCATCTGGGAGGCGGCCATCATGATCGGATCCTTGGGAGAGACGGAAAAAACCCGGGTGGTCATGAGATCTTCGACCCGTTTGGTCAAAATCTCTTCATAGGTCTCTTCCATGGACTCGAAGTCCTTTTGGTTCAGCGGATCGTGCAAAAAGGTGCGATAACCAGGCAGCAGACCGTTGAGAATATCTTTTTCGGAGATGATCCCCACCAGCTTGTCACCCGCTTCCACCACCGGCAGACCACTGATCTTGTTGGTACACAGAATCGCCGCGACAGAGCGGACGGAATCTTCCCTTTTCGCGGTGCGCACGTTGCGGGTCATCACGTCTTGAACGAGCATGGGCGTTATCCTTGGTTGGTGTCAACGTCTGGGAAGCCACTCCCGGTATGGGGCCCAAGAGTCACCTATAACCTGTAATTTGTCAAGCAAGAAAAAATTTGTGAGACCCTCCACTCGACTCCGGAAGGCGCGTCGGACGGCTCATCACCAGGGCATCCTCGGGGCCGAAAGGCCCGTGCCGATAGTATCCGCGCCGCACCCCGATGGTCACGAAACCGACCCCCTGATAGAGCAGACGGGCCGGCACATTGGAGACACGCACCTCCAGCACCACATCATTCGCGCCTTGCGCCACCGCATCGACCAGCAACGCTTCCATCAGTTGCCGACCCAACCCCTGACGCCGGAATCGGGGAGCCACCCCCAACGTAAGCAGATGCCATTCATCGAACAATGGCCGGGCCACCGCATATCCCGCCACGGTGCGCTCACCGGCGACCAGCACCCGCAGCCACGCTCCCAACCGGGACTCATCCTGAATCATCTCCGCGCTCCACGGAGAGTGGGCGATCTCCGCTTCGAGCGCAACCACGTCGCGCAAAAACGGGGGCTCCATCGGCAGCAGTCGCATCATGAGGCGATCGATCCACCCCCGCTCGGCTCCTTGGCATCCGCCCGTCGCACATACAGCGGTTCCAGGGCCGCCACCGGCCCCAACGAATCCGCCGGACGCCCCGCCGTCATCCGACCCAGACGCACCACATCCAGCGGCCAGAACGCGGACTCCACCAGATGACACCTCCCCGCCGCCAGCAAGGGCTGAAAGAGGGATCGATAAACCCCGAGCCCATCTCCGGTCAATCCGACCGGTTCTCCGGAGCGCGCCTGCCAGCGGGCCAGTTCGGCGACCCATTCCGCCGGATCCCAGACGCCGGGAGCCATGCGCAGTTGCGAAGCCTGTCCGTGAACATGCTCATACAAAGCAGCATACACCTCGCCACGACGCGCGTCGAGAATTGCCGCGACCCATTCCGACTCCGGGGCGGCCCCGGCCACCACTTCGAGGGTGGAAAATCCCGCCACCGGGACGCCGCACGCCAAAGAGATCCCCTTGGCGACGCCCAATGCAATCCGCACGCCGGAAAAACTGCCCGGTCCCAGGGTCACGCCGATCCGGTCCAACCGCTTCAGCTCCCATCCGGCCTCGGCCAGCAGGCGATCCAGGGTGCGGGGCAGCAGAGAGACATGACCCTCCGCCCCCTCGAACGGGGATTGCAGCACCAGTCGTTCTCCATCCAACAACGCCACCCCCCCTCTGGGAAACGAGGTATCCATGGCCAGGATCTTCATGCAAAAAAACGGCGAACCGCCTCCATGTCATGGGTGATCGGTGCAGCCGGCAAACCGGCCAGAAACTGTTTTCCATACCATTTCGAGGTCAGACGGGGATCGAGCACCACCATCACGCCCCGATCGCCAGTGGTGCGCAACAGGCGTCCGAGTCCCTGTTTCAGAGAAAGAATCGCCTGCGGCAACGACAACTCCCGAAACGGATTGCGCCCGTTCGACTCCATCCACCGCTGCCGCGCCGAAACCATCGGATCCCCCGGCGAGGCGAAAGGCAAACGATCCACCACCACCATCGCCAAGGTCTCCCCCGGAGCGTCCACCCCCTCCCAGAAACTGGAAACCCCCAACAACACCGAAGAGGTCTCTTTCTTGAAGGTATCCAGCAACGCCCCCTTGGCCGCATCCCCCTGGGTGAGCACCCGATAGGGAATGCGCCCTTCCAGCCCCTCTCGCACCAGTTCCAGCATCCGGAAACTGGTGAACAGACACAACGCCCGACCCGAACTGACCGTCAGCAAGGCCACGATCTCCGCCACCGCCGCCGCCGGAAATCCCGGCTCTCCCGGATCCGGCAGATGCCGGGGCAGATAAAGCAGACTGCACTTTTCATAATCGAACACCGTCGGCAGACGACAGACCGTCACATCGGCGGGCAACAGTCCCATCTGCTCCTGAAAAAATGCGAAACCCTCGGGACCGGGCGCGGAGGTCAAGGTCGCGGAGGCGAAAATGGCGGTTTTGGTGCGCGGATGCAACAACTCCCGCAGAATGGGACCGGTTTCCAGGGGAGCGGCAGAGAGAAAAATGCCTTTGTTGCGGGTTTCAAACCAGTAGACCCGTGACGGATCGTTCAAGGCGCGGATCTGTCCGGTCTCCTCCTGCATCTCCTCGGCGCGACGACCACAGGCGGCCAGCCCCACCGAACGCGGACGGTGCGGCTCCAACGCCTCCCGAAAGGCGTGCAACGCCCACTCGACGGCATGAATCGCATGTCCCGGCTCCTGCTGCAACACTTCGCGGGTCAGTCCGACCCGTTGATCTTCCAGAGGAAAGGCGTTACGCAACCGGAATGCCGCCTCTTCCAGTCCGCCCAGCGCGCCCATCAGGGCATCATCGCCGCCCCCCACCTCCTCGAACTCCCGGCGGGTGTCGCGAATCAGATCCCGCAGCTTGTAGTTGCTGATCTCGATGGCGAAAAAACGGGTGGCCACATCCGGAATCCGATG
>JADGBU010000245.1:4164-4523 GCA_015231295.1 Magnetococcales bacterium
AAACAGATGATGATTCACCACCACCAGATCCACGGCCCGGGCCCGCTCCCGAGCCCGGTTGAGATAACAGGCGGCATGATCGGCACACTTGCGACCCAGACAGTGATCCCCTCCCGCGTGAATCCCGGACCAGAGAATCAATCCTTCGGGCATGTCGCGAAACTCGTCGCGTTCACCGGTTTCGGTTTTGTCGGCCCAGGCTTCGAGGCGCAACGCCCACTCCCGCTCCCGTTCCGGCACCGACAGGCCCGATTGACGAAACGCCCGATACCGATACAGGCATAAATAATTGGAACGACCCTTCAGGGCGGCGGCGGCGAAGGGTTGACGGGTCGCCTGACGCACCAGGGCCAGATCCT
>JADGBU010000246.1:0-2403 GCA_015231295.1 Magnetococcales bacterium
CTATCGGGACAAGGAGTATTTCTGGATCAACGATACCCGTCCGGTCATGGTGATGCCTCCCAATTTTCCCGAGCTGGAAGGCAAATCGTTGGAGGATTATACCGATTCTCACGGCAAGCGGCTGTTCATGGACTTTGTGGCGTTGGTGGACTCCAGGGGTCAGGGTTTTGTGGAGTATCACTGGCCGAGGCCGGGCGGAAAGGATCCCATGCCCAAGATGTCGTATGTCAAGGGGTTCGCGCCCTGGGGCTGGGTGATCGGCAGCGGCATCTACATGGATGATGTCGCCAGCGAAATCCGGGAGCTGCGGGTGATCTCGATCATCGGCACCGCGCTTTTTTCGGGGGTGACGCTGCTGCTGGCCCTGTTGGTGGGACGGGGCATCACCCATCGTCTGAGCAAGGTGATCGTGGGACTCAAGGAGATCGCCAGTGGTCATGGCAATGTGGATCTGCACAAGCGCATCGCCATCACCTCCATCGATGAGATCGGAGTCCTCTCCAATGAATTCAACGGCTTGATGGAGTCGATCGCCCGTCTGAACCACTTCAAGAAGGTGATCGAGGAGGATGATACCCTGGAAGATGTCTATGCCCGCCTGTGGGAGACTTTCCATCTCACCCTGGAGTTGAGCCAATGTCTGATCTACGAAGTCGATGTGATGAACCATACCATGAAAGTGGTCTATCCCGTGGATAGCGAGGATCAGACCTTGCCCTGCAATCCGGAGATTCTGGTCCAGTGCGAATTGTGCAAGGCCAAGAAGACCGGACATGAAGTGGCTTCCATGGATTTTCCCCGGATCTGTCGTCATTTTCTGTCGTTCGAGAGTCACGAGCACGCCTGTCTGCCGATGTCCATCGGCGGCGGCACGGTGGGCCTGGTGCAGTTCGTGATGAAAAAGGCCGAAACCCATCATGAGCGTCAGAATCGGATCGCCGGGATCTTCAAGGCGGAACAGTATCTCAAGGAGTCGCTGCCGGTCATCGAGTCGAAACGGTTGCTGCAGACGTTGCGAGAGTCGGCGTTGCGGGATCCGTTGACCGGATTGCACAATCGTCGTTTTCTGCAAGAGTGCATCGACGGGGTTTGTTTTGGGGCGATCCGGCGCAACAAGAGTCTCGGCGTGCTGATGTGCGATATGGATCACTTCAAGCAGGTCAACGACACCTACGGTCACGCAGCCGGCGATGTGTTGCTGAAATCCCTCTCCCGACTGCTGCGGGACAATGTGCGGGCGGCGGATCTGGTGATCCGTTTCGGGGGCGAGGAGTTTCTGGTGGTGCTGGTGGATGTCGATCCGGGCGAGACGGAACGGGTGGCCGACAAGGTGTTGCGCAGCGTCTCCGGATGTGATTTCCGCATCAACAGCGGTCTGGTGTTGCGCAAGACCATCAGCATCGGCTTCGGGGAGTTTCCGGGGGACTCGGACCGCTTCTGGAGCGTGCTGAAGGCGGCGGATGTGGCGTTGTACCACTCCAAATCCTCGGGACGCAATCGCGCCACCCGCGCCGATCCGGAGATGGTGCGCTCCGTCGAACAGACCGGACAATCGGAAGAGGGGGCGGAGTCCTGAACGCGCAGCACGGCGGCTCACCCTTCTGGAGTCACGGGATGCGCTCGCGGGCTTTGGCGTACTTGAGGAAACTGTTGAAACAGCCGATGGCGATATGCACCAGTCCCGGCACCCCGTCGAGAAAGCCGAGGCGCAGAAAGTAGAATTTGCCGAAACGCAGCAGCGGACTGAAAATCAGACGCCAGGTGCCAGGCGGTCTGCCGCGTGCGATCAGCCGTCGGGCTTGCAAGGTGGTGTAGCGGTTTTGTTTGTCCAGGTAGCTTTCCAGCGTTTGGGCCGACTCGTGGAGCAGATCGCCGGTCAGGGTGCCGACCGGGCAGCGGGCCTCGACCCCTTCATGAATCGGATCCTCCCGCCACTGGGCGTGCTCCCGGTGGAACAGGCGCAGCTGATGATCCGGATAGCCCTCCCCGTGACGCAACCAGCGACCGAGAAAACGATTGCAGCGCGGAAACCGGTATGCCAGAAAACGGGGCGCGCGCAACTCCCGTTCGATCGCCTGACGCAGGGTCGGACTCAATCGTTCATCCGCATCCAGACACAATACCCAGTCGTGACGGGCCAGCGTGACCGCCAGCCGTTTTTGCGGACCGAAGCCCAACCAGGGCTGATGGATCACCCGCGCGCCTCGTTCTTGCGCCAACGCCACGGTGCGATCCCGACTGCCGGAGTCCAGCAGCAGAATCTCGTCGGCGAACGCGACGCTTTCCAGACACTCCGGCAGCAGGCTTTCGGCATCCTGGGTGATCAGGACCACCGACAGGGGCGTGTTCATCGCGGGAGGCTCTCCAACACCCGCTGCCAGACCGGTTCCGGTCGCAGGGCGT
>JADGBU010000246.1:2462-4491 GCA_015231295.1 Magnetococcales bacterium
CAGGGGACAGCTTCCCACCAGACGGGTGACGTGTCGCCCGATGATGCCGATCCGCTCCGTGGGGGTGGGACCGTAAAGCCCAACCGTCGGCACCGCCAGCGCGGCAGACAGATGGGCCGGACCGGTATCGGTGGCGATCACCGCCCGGGCTCCGGCGAGTCGGACGGCCAGTTGTTCCAGGGTCAGGCGGGGCAGCAGTCGGGCGTTTTCCGGGGTCGCCGCCGCGATCGCCTGGGCCCGTTGCCGTTCGGAGTCGTTGCCCCAGGGAAGCTCGATCTGCCATCCGCCCTGTCCGGCCAGAACGGCCAATCGTTGCCAGTGGGCTTCGGGCCAGAGTTTCGACTCCCAGGTGGTGCCGTGCAGGAAGATCAGATACGGCTTCTCCTCCGGTTCCGGTTGCGCGAAGCGTTGCGGCTCCAGTCCGAACTCCGGAGCCCCCTGCGGCATGGGCAGTTCGAGTGCGGCGGCGAAGAGTCGTCGCAGGCGTTCCGTGGCGTGCAGCTCCGTCGGAACGCCGTGTCGTCGTTGATAGAGCCGGGCGGCCCACGACTCCCGTGCTGATGCGGCGTCGGGTCCATGGCGCGGACCGTGGGCCAGGCGGGCGATGAGGGCACTTTTCAGCAGCCCCTGGGCATCGAGAATCCGGTCGAACGGTTCGCTCCGCACCGCCTTCAGAAAGGCGGGCAGCTCCCCGGAACGCCACGCGCCCGGGAGATCCCGTCGCCAGCGACGCCACGCCACGGGAATCACCCGAACGACGTTGGGAGCCCAGGCGGGAATCTGGGCGAAGGCCTCTTCGACCACCCAGTGGACCCGTACCTCCGGACGATGACGCCAAAGATCGTGGAGCGCGGGCAGGGTATGGAGCACATCTCCCAGCGAGGAGGTCGTGACGAGCAGCAGCTTCATCGCGGGGTTTGCAGCAGCCGCAGCACCCGGGGCGAGGGGGTCGCGGGAACGGGATTGTCCATGCGGAGCGCGGTTTCGGGTCGCCACAAGGAGCCGTCGGGACGGGCGCGCCAGCGGGCGTGCAGCCAGTTGTACTGTTCGGCGTATTCGTGGATCCAGGGGACGAAGGCGGCATTGATCCGGGCGGTCAGGGTTTGGACCCGCGCCTCGGGGTCGCCGTCGGTGATGGCGGGCGGTTCGATGGGCTCTCCCACCCGGAACACCGCCTCTCCTGGTGCGGCGCGGGTGGCGACGACCGGCAGCAGCGGCGTCTGGAACTTCAAAGCCAGACGCGCCGGTCCCGGCGGACACTGGGCCGTCAGACCGAGAAAGGGAGCCGTGATCCCCCCCTGACGGGTGTTGATGTCGGTCATGAATCCCAGAACTTTGCGCTCCTGGAAGGCGCGCACGATGGCGCGGGTATTCTGACGGGAGATCCACTCCACCCCGTATCCGGCGCGCATCTCCATGAATTTTTTTTCGCTCAGGGGGTTGTTGGCGTGACGGTAGAGAATCGCCGTCGGCGCGACCAGGGATCCCAACCGTTTCAGTCCCGGTTCCCAGCAGCCGAGGTGAACCCCCACCACCAGCACTCCTCTGCCCAGGGCATGGGCGGCCTGAAGCCGTTCCACTCCCTCGTCGCGCATCGTCACTTCGTGGACCCGGATCGCCTCCATGTGGCTGTGGAAAATGTTCTCGAAGGCCAGCAAGGCGAGGCGTTCGCGCTGTTCGGGGGTCAGGGAGGCTCCGTAGATCAGGGTCAGATTGGCGTTGGCCCAGGCCCACTCCGAGGCCAGCAGCCGGCGGGCGAGACGGGCCAGGCGTGTCGATTTGCGATAGGCGTCGGAGAGTGGTCCGCGTCGGATCCAGGCCACCACCGCCTCCAGCAGCACGCCTTCGAGCCGGTCTCCCAGGGTGGGCGGGCAGTCGTTCACGGCAGGGCCTCCCACACCCGTTCCGGGGTCAGCTCCTCCCGACAGCGGGCCGCGCCCTCCGGACACCGACGCTTGACACACGGGGCGCATTCCAATCCCAGAGAGAGAATCTTCCGACGCCCCCCCAAAGGCGGGGGGCGTTCGGG
>JADGBU010000007.1:0-1603 GCA_015231295.1 Magnetococcales bacterium
CCAAGGGCTTCGCCCTTGGATCCCACCAGGGGCCAATGGCCCCTGGACCCCACCATCATCCATCATCCATCATCACGCCGAACGAACCAGCCGGAATCCTAAATCATCACTGGATGCAGCAGGATCCATCCGCATGCGCCGTGCGGTGCGACACTCCTTGGCCATGCAGGAGAATCCACTGCCACGCACCACCCGCGCATCATCCACGGTGCCCCCATGGGGATTGACCAACACGCCGCCACGGGTGGAAACTTCCGCCTGATAACGATCTTCGGTCCACTCGCGCACATTCCCGGCCATATCGAAGAGTCCCCAGTCATTGGGACGCTTCTCCCCCACGGGACGGGATTGTCCTCCGGCATTGCTCTTCACCCAGGCGTAATCGGTCAAGCTCCAGTGATCCGCGTCGCCGGTGACATAGGGGGCGTCGTGACCGGCACGGGCCGCGCACTCCCATTCCGCCTCGCTCGGCAACCGCAGATGGACCCCCTCTCCAAGCAACCGACTGAATTGACGCACGAATTTCTGCACATCATTCCAGGAGACCCGCGCCACCGGATGATTGATCTTGCTCTCCCGATAGAGTCCTGGCGGATAATCTCCCATGATCCGGTTCCATCGTCCCCAAGTCACCAGATGCTTGCTGATCCAGAAGCCATCAAGACGCACTTCCACCTGTGGCAACTCATCCGGGCGTCGTCCCGACTCCCCGGGCGGCGTTCCCATCCGGAACACGCCGGGGGGCAACCAGATGAACTCCATGCGCAACAGAGGATCGATCCAGATCGCGCCCCGTTTCCGTGGAGGGGGGGGGGCCGCAGGCGCGGCGCTCTGTCCTCCGGCGGCGGTCACGCTTTCCGGATTTTTCGCCACACCCGAGGGAGCGACCGCTGGTTCCGCCGCGACCGCCGGATTGGCCAGATCCCCACGGGTGGGACGCAACACCACATTTTTTCGGGCGTTGATCTCCTCGGGATCGACCTGGGTGGCGAATTCATTCATCGAGGCGATAAAGCTGCGCCAACTACTTTTCTTGCGTGCGACGCCTCCCGGTTCTCCCCCGCCCACCACACCGGCCTCGGGGGGACGGAGAATGGTCACGGAGGCGGCTTCGGTATTGCCATCCACGGCGGTCGCGTTGTCCGCGCTCTCTCCGAGCAGCATCGGACGCCACTCCCGGATCGACTGGGGACGTTCTTTTTCCAGCACCATCAAGGCCCAGTCCACGGCCTTGAGAAAGCCCGGCGAATAACGATCCCGACCGACTTCCACCGCCGGTCGCACCGGATCGGGTTCACAGCGCAAACGGGCGGAGATGCGCTGGGAGGCATCCACCGGCTTCTCACCGGTGATGCAGCGATAAAGAACGCCCCCCATGGCATAGATGTCCGACCACGCCCCCTGACGATCTCCAGAGGAGTCGTACTGTTCGAACGGGGAGTATCCCAGACTCAGCAGGCTGGTCATCTGATCCCCCTGTCCGGCCACGGCCTGACGGGCCGAACCGAAATCGAGGATCACCGGAATGCCACCGGCGCGGATCAGAATGTTGGGGGGTTTGAGATCCCGATGGATGAAGGCGGATTTGTGCAGCAGTTCCAGT
>JADGBU010000007.1:1699-12243 GCA_015231295.1 Magnetococcales bacterium
CATGTAGGCGGTATTGGCATTGCGGAAGAAGCTGACCACCCGCACGATGCTCGGATGGCGGAAGCGGGCGACGATCTGGGCCTCTTTGAGAAAGCTGTCCAGTCCCCAATCGAAGGTTTTCTTGTCTTCCGGGGAGTTGGGGAGCACTTCGCTGCCGCCGCGCCGGGAGGCGAAGGCGGTGGGCAGATATTCCTTGATGGCCACCAGTTGATTCTGATTGGTATCCCGACCCAGATAGGTGATGCCGAACCCGCCCTTGCCCAAGACGCGAAGGATCTCGAACCAGAGCAGTTTCGTCCCTGGCGACAGAGCGCTGCTGAAGGTTTCCGCATTCATGGGTGCATGCCGGGTGGTACGGGTTCCAGTGAACGTCGTCGAAAGCGCAGGGAGAGTGGGCATCCCATACGCATGTACGGATCAACCCAGACGCGTGGCATCGGTCAACCGGGCGCGCAGGGCACCGGCCTGATCTTCCAGCAACTCGTCTGGCAGACCATCCTCTTCGGCGTCGAGTTTCTGGACTTTATTCCGTTCCACTTCCTGGCGCAATGGGGATTCCAGGGAGGCGTCATCCGACTCCTCCTCCTGGAACGAATCGCGAGGGATCGCGCGACCGATCATGCGGACCGGCATGGCATCCATGGTCTCCATTTCGCCGCGCCAGATCGGCTCATCGCCCTCTTCGACCGGCTCTTCCGGATCCCAGGGACGGGCATCGAGGGCTTCGTGATCCCAGGGTCGGGGTCCGCTTCCGAAGCCCGAGACTTTTTCCCGTCCATCGCGGATCCATCCGGCGATATGCCCGATTCCATTCTTGAGGATCAGGGACAATCCGGCGGCCAGCACCACCCCCTCTTCGAGGAGGCGCACGCCGAAAGGATTGGTCGCGACGGTCGGACGACGGCGTACCGATTCACGCATCACCGTGCTTCGTTCGGTGCGGCCCGTCTCGGGCTGGATATTCTGAAGCCGTCCCGGCGATTTGCGTTCGATCTTCTGGTTATCCAGGATCGAGGGACGACCGCCCCGTTCCACGGAACGCTCCGTGACGCGTTCCAGACCATTCCAGCGGGCACCGAGTTTACGTTTATTCAAGTTCATGGTCATCTCAATTCGCCGCTCATGTGCCAAAGCCGCTTGACGAAACCGCGCATCCGGTTTACCTCTTGAAAAGGCGTCTTGCACGCCGATCATCTGGATCCGGCCATTCGGGTTTCCCCCCGTAACACCATCGCAACCGTCGGCGTGGGCATCAACCACCCCGTGCGACGCACCCAACGAACCTATCGACCCTGTACCCAAGGAGACCAGAAATCATGATTCCATCCGCTCCCCACAGTCCATCCGATCCCAAACTGGGTCATCTCACCCCCGAGGAGGCGTTGCCACTGGTCTCCCAACCGGAGACACTGTTCATCGACATTCGTTCCGAGGTGGAACATTTTTTTGTCGGCAGTCCGCGCGGCGTGATCAACATTCCCTGGCAGGACGCCCCGGACTTTGAATTGAACCCGGACTTCGTGACCGATGTCGCGCGGGCGGCCAAAGACAAAAGCCGCACCATCGTTTTGATCTGCCGTTCCGGGCACCGTTCCATCGATGCGGGCAACCGATTGATCCAGGAGGGCTTTCAATCGGTTTATCACGTTCTGGAAGGATTCGAGGGTGATCGGGACGAGCACCATCATCGTTCCAGCGTCAATGGTTGGCGTTTTCGTGGTCTGCCCTGGGTTCAGTGCTAGGGTTCAGGCGAAGAATCGCCGCACGAACCCCATCATGTCGGGCACCAGATAGATCAAAAAGCCGATCACCGAGAGCACCACCAGCAGCACCACCCCTCCGACCACGTTGACCGTGATGTCGGAATAGCTCACCGAGCGGGTCATCATGGCCGCGATATCGCGCATCGAGACCACGCCCACAAAACGGGCACTGTCGAACACCAGCAGATGACGGATACGGTGTTCTTTCATCAAATTGAGACTCGCCTTGCAGGTCGAGTCGAACTCCACCCGGACCAGATTCCGGGTCATCACTTCATGAATCGGGGTCCGGAGCGGATCCCGTTTCTTGCCCACCACCCGCACCAGCAGATCCCGTTCGGAGAAATACCCGACCACCGTACTTCCTTCCATCACCACCAGGGAACCGGCTCCCCGCGACACCATGATATCCACCCCCTCGGAGACGGTGCGATACTGGTTGACGGTGGCGACATTATCCTGAATGACCGACGTGATCCTGCATGACATGATTGGCGACCTGTTCTCGAAGGTGTCGTCTCGTTCGGATTGTTCCGCTCCGATCCAGAAAAAACGTGGGGTGGAGGTAAGCAATCTTAATGGAGACGATCCTTCCAGTCATTGAAAAAAACGGCCATCGACTCGCGCATTTCCGAAAAAGCTCCCGGTTCTCCCCCCCAGATCGAACCGGTTCGCGCTGCAATCGTCAAATTCCCGACCCCTGATTGGTCATGCATCCCGTCGCAGTGGAGAGACGCAAATATCATACCAGGAAAGTCAGGATCGTTCTCCCGACTCCTCCCGGGCCCGCTGCGTGGTGCGCAGATGCAACTCGCGCAACTGGGCCGCGTCCACGAACGACGGGGCCTGCGTGAGCGGACAACCCGCCTTCTGGGTCTTGGGAAACGCGATCACGTCCCGGATCGACTCCACACCGAGCATCATGGCCATCAGCCGGTCCAGACCCAGAGCCAGACCGCCATGGGGCGGGGCTCCGAACTCCAGGGCGCGCAGCAGGAAGCCGAACTTCTCCTCCGCCTCTTCCGGGCCGATGTTCAGCAACTCCAGCATGCGACGCTGCATGGCCGGATCGTGAATACGGATCGAGCCCCCCCCCACTTCGCTGCCGTTAAGCACCAGATCATAAGCGCGCGAGCGGATCAGATCGACCCCTTCGCCCCCTTCCCCGTCCAGTCCGGCCAGATCCTCCACCATCGGGGCCGTGAACGGATGGTGCACCGACGAAAACCGTTTGGCCTCCTCGTCCCACTCCAGCAGCGGAAACTCCGTCACCCAGGCGAAGGAGAACGGCGTATCGTCCAGGAGCTTCATTTCGCGCCCCACCTTCACCCGCAGCCGTCCCAGGGCTTCGTTGACCACCTTGAGCCGATCGGCACCGAAGAACAGCAGATCCCCTTCCTGAACGCCGGTGGTCTGGGCAATGGCTTCCAGCTCCGCCGGCGAGAAAAATTTGACGATCGGCGATTGCCAGCCGCCCTCCTGCCAGGGTCCGTTGATCTTGATCCAGGCCAGCCCCTTGGCGCCGTAGATGGCGACGAATTCGGTGCAGGCATCGATCTCCTTGCGGGTCATGGCGGCCCCGCCCGGCACGCGCAACACCTTGATCGCGCCCTGCTGACCCCGTTTGCCGGTCATGCGGGCCACCTGGGCGAACACCTTGAATTCCGTCTCTCGCAACACGCCGGTCAGATCGATCAGCTCCATGCGGATGCGGGTATCCGGGGCATCCAGACCATAACGATCCATGGCCTCGGCGTAGGTGAGCCGGGGGAAAGGCAGAGCCAGCGTCACCTCCAGCACCTCCTGGAACAGCTTGGCCACCACCTTTTCCACCAGTTCGATCACCTGTTCCGGATCCACGAAGCTCATTTCCAGATCGACCTGGGTGAACTCCGGCTGCCGGTCGGCGCGCAGATCCTCATCCCGGAAGCAGCGGGTGATCTGAAAATAACGATCGAAACCGGAGATCATCAGCAACTGCTTGAACAGTTGCGGCGACTGGGGCAGCGCGTAAAACTGGCCCGGATTGACCCGCGACGGCACCAGATAATCCCGCGCCCCTTCCGGGGTGCTGCGGGTGAGCATCGGGGTTTCGAGTTCCAGGAATCCGGATTCATCCAGGGTGCGACGAATCGATTGCATCGCCCGATGGCGGGCCATCAGATTGCGCTGCATCACCGGACGACGCAGATCCAGAAAACGATGGGTCAGACGCACCCCTTCTCCCACCTCTTCATCGAGCTGGAACGGCAACGCTCCGGCGGCGTTGAGAATGGTCAGACGATCCACCCGCACCTCGATCAGACCGGTGGGCAGCTTGACGTTTTCCGTCTCCGCCGGACGGCGGGCCACCAGACCGGAAACCTGAATCACATATTCGTTGCGCAACACATGGGCTTCCCCATGGGCCGGGCTCTGCTCCTCGGGGCTGAACACCACCTGCACCAGACCGGTGCGATCCCGCAGATCGACGAAGATCACCCCGCCATGATCCCGACGGCGATTGACCCAGCCACACAGCTCCACCCGTTGGCCGACCAGCGTTTCCCGCACGTCGTTGCAATAATGGCTGCGTTCCATCAGCGACTCTCCTCGTCATCGTTCAAGGTCGGCTGTTCCATCGCGTCCCCGTCCTCCTCCTCCTCCTCGACCATCAGAGGCTGATGGTTGCGGGCCCGCTCCAGAGATTCGGCCACCAGCTCCGCCATGTAGGATTGCTCCTGCTCACGCAGTTCTCCGCTCAGCGACTGGGCCTTCTCGTAGCATTGGGCCGCCTCTTCCCACTGCTCCCCGCCATGATGCAGCAACCCCTTCAGATAGTGATTGAACGGATTGTCCGGCTTGCCCTCCATGGCCACGGAGACCCAGCTTTCCGCCCCTTCCAGGTTGCCCTGGTCGATGTAGAAGGCGGCCAGCTTCTGGGCCACCTGCCACCCTTCGATCTTGCGCGCGGCCTTGTACTCGTCGAGCAGAAACCGCTCGCCTTCAGCCTCCAGACCCGCATCCACCAGCCATTCGGCATAGCGGGCGATCCAGTAGTCGATCAGCAGGAACGGATCGTCCCGATCTCCATCCAGCATCCGCTTGAGCAGGGTCAACGCGGTATCGAGTTCGCCCTCTTTCTGATAGGCTGCGGCCAGTTCCGCCATCGCCAGGGGGGAACATTTTTCCAAAGGCACCTCGTCGAGCACCTCCAGGGGCGACTCCTGAATGATCTGCGAGACGGCCATGGCGCGCATCATCGGGGTGGGCGAGCCCATCTTCCAGGCCACCGACTCCTCGGAACCCAGATGACACTGTTTGAACTTTTTGCCCGAACCGCACGGACAGGCATCGTTGCGACCGACCTTGGGCAGGGGCACGGTACGCGCCACACGAGCCACGAAGCCCTGTTCAGGACGGGGGGCCATGGCGATGAGACGTTCGGCGAAATAGCGATACCACTTGTAAAAAGGTCCGGATTCGGCCTGCTCGTCATCCGCCAGCCAGCGGGTCAGTGCCTCGACATCGTCGGTCTGCGCGGCGCGAACCAGGGCGCTGACATAAATTTCAGGTTGATTGAGGTCTTTGGGTGAACCCACGGAACGGCTCCTTCATGGTTGATTTGGGGGGTGAGCCCTTTGAGAACTCCGAATCTTACCCAAGACCCCCCTCTAACGCCAGTCTGGACAAATTCGGATTCTTGAAAAAAAATAGAAACGGTCCAAACTCATTCACCGGGGCACCTCCCCTTCGCGTCCTTCGGGACACCAAAGCCTGCCAGGATATCCACCATGACGCTGCGTACCCGATTCGCCCCTTCCCCCACCGGTTTTCTGCATATCGGCGGGGCTCGCACCGCGCTGTTCTGCCATCTGCATACCCGTCGCAATCAGGGCACCTTCATCCTGCGCGTCGAGGACACCGATACCGAACGCTCCACGCAGGCGGCGGTGGATGTCATCGTGGAAGGATTGAACTGGCTCGGACTCACCCCGGACGAAGGGCCCTATTTCCAGTCCCATCACACGGCGCGCTATCTGGAGGTGGTACAGCAGATGCTCGCCGCCGGTCACGCCTACCCCTGCGTCTGCTCCAGGGAGCGACTCGACGCCCTGCGGGAGGGACAACGGGCCACCGGCGACAAACCCCGCTACGATGGCCGCTGCCGCGACCTGAATCTCTCCGTGGGGGATCAGCCTCACGTCATCCGCTTCAAGACCCCGCGCGCGGGAGAAACCCTCTGGGAGGACCAGATCCAGGGACCGATCCGCATTTCCAACGGCGAACTCGACGACCTGATCCTGGTCCGCTCCGACGGCTCGCCCACCTATAACCTGGCGGTGGCGGTGGATGATCACGACATGGGCATCACCCTGGTGATCCGGGGCGAGGATCACATCAGCAACACGCCGCGTCAGATTCATCTGTTCCGGGCCATGGGGTGGGAGGTGCCCGAATATGCCCACATGCCCCTGCTCCACGGCTCCGACGGGGCCAAGCTCTCCAAGCGGCACGGCGCGGTTTCGGTATTGCAGTTCCGCGAGGAGGGCTTTCTCCCGTCGGCCCTCAACAACTATCTGGCCCGCCTCGGCTGGTCCCACGGCGAACAGGAGATTTTCACCCGCGAAGAGCTGGAACAACGCTTCGATGTCCGGCAACTGGGCCGCTCCGCCTCGATCTTCGACCGCGCCAAACTGCTCTGGATCAACGGTCATCACATTCGCGCCGCCACCCCGGAACAACTCTTGCCGGAGTTGGCCTTTCAGCTCGCCCGGCTCGGCATCGATCCGCCCCCGCCCCCGGAACAACTGGCCGCCATTCTTCCCGAGTTCCAATCCCGTGCCGCCACCCTGGTGGAAATGGCGCAAAAATGCCGCTTTCTCTTCATCGACTCGGTGTTGCCCTACGAGGAGAAGGCGGCCCGCAAACATCTCACCCAGGCGGCCCGCGCTCCTCTGGCCGCCCTGGCCGCCCACCTGGAAACCCTCCCGGAGTGGACCACGACCGCCATCGACACCGCCTTCCAGCACACCCTGACCACCTTCGGACTCTCCATGGGTCAACTGGCCCAACCCCTGCGGGTGGTGCTCACCGGCAGTGGGGCCTCTCCGGGCATTCTCGAAACCCTCTGGATGCTGGGCCGGGAGAAAAGCCTCGCCCGCCTCAAGGAAGGAGACGACTTCCTGGCCTCCCAAAACGGATAAGAGCACACCACGCCGTGGCCACCGCTCCGGGTCGCGCACACCCGGAACCGGTGGCCCGCGACCCGAATCCCGCGCTCCGCTCCGGGAGTGTAAAATTCTCTTGACGAACGGGTCGGAATCGACGATACTGGTTCAGGTAACATCCTTGGCGGATCGTCTAACGGTAGGATAGAGGATTCTGACTCCTCCAGTCTAGGTTCGAATCCTAGTCCGCCAGCCAGCTTTTTTTGTTCCCGATTTTTTGTTTCCGATCATCGTTCTCCGGCCCCGCGCCAATCCAGCCCCAACCCCTCGTTTTCACAGACAGCGCGCAAGGACTTTCCCATGGGCGAACGCCTGACCAATCTGTTGCTCGAATGGATGGGACAACTCGACTATTTCGCCATTTTCATCCTCATGGCCGCCGAAAGCTCCATTTTTCCAGTGCCCTCGGAACTGGTCATGATTCCCGCCGGATACCTGATCTCTACCCAGAAATTGACCTGGAGCGGCTCGATCATCGCGTCGAGTCTCGGCAGCATCGCCGGATCCCTCGGCAGTTACTATCTGGCCCTGTGGCTCGGACGCCCCATCATCGCCCGTTTCGGACGCTATCTGTTCATCACCGAGCACCACCTCCAGCAGACCGAAACCTTTTTCGCCAAACATGGCGAAATCTCCATTTTCACCGGACGCTTCCTGCCCGTGGTGCGCCATCTCATCTCCATGCCCGCCGGCATCGGACGCATGCGCCTGCCCCTTTTCGCTTTCTATACCTTGATCGGTGCCACCCTCTGGAACATCGTCTTGCTGGTGATGGGCTTCGTGATCGGTGAAAATCAGGAGTGGGTCAGACAAAATACCCTGTGGGTGGTGGGATGCGCCGCCCTGTTCGCCCTGCTGCTGATCGGTGGGTATGTGCTCTGGCAAAAACGTCGCCGCTGACAAAAAAAGATCAGTCCCAAGCCTTGGATCCCACCAGGGGGATCATCCCCCTGGACCCCTGATCGCACTCACTCCACCACCCATCCTCCCCGCGCCGCACGCAACGCCTGACTGCTCCGATTCAACCGCTCGGTCAATGGACCGGACAACCGAATGGTCTCATGCAGCGTTTCCACATGATCCATGGCTTGCAGCATCATCTTTTGCACCTGGGTCGAAGCGCGAAACATCTCGGCGGCCACACTGCGCATCGATTCCGCCCGCTCCCGGGCCGCCGCGCTCTCTTCGGCCACCTGTCCGGCCTGTTCGGTCATCACCGCCGCAGAACGGGCCGCCTCCCCGGTCCCCGAGGCCGCCTCCATGGCGCGTCGCGCCACCTCCTCCGAGGCGAAGCCCAACTCGCCGGAATTTCTCGTCACCTGTCGGGCCGACTCGGCCACCCGATCCATCGACAACCCGATCTCATCCACCGCCACACGCTGCCGATCCACCGCCTCGGCGATCGCCTCGTTGCCATCGTTGATCCGATCGATCAGCCCGCCCATGTTGCGAATGGCATCCACCACCCGCCGGGTCCGATCCTGAATATCGTGGGTTTTCTCTTCGATCAACCGGGTGGCGTCGGCGGTCTGCCTGGCCAACTCCTTGACCTCGCCCGCCACCACCGCAAACCCCTTGCCGCTCTCCCCGGCTCCGGCGGCCTCGATGGCTGCGTTCAACGCCAGCATATGGGTTTGATCGGCAATGGAATGAATCAGCTTGACCACCTCGACAATCTCATCCGACGACACCGCCAGCCCTTCGATGGAATGCAACGTCTCGGCGGAGGAGCGATCCGCCAATCCGGCGATCTCATCCGCCGCGCTGCAACGCTCCCGGATCCGGTCGGAGAGACCATTGACATCCACCACCCGTTCCACGACCCGCACCACCGACGCCGATACCTCGGCCAGATGCACGTTGACCTCGGAGAGATTGGCGGTCATCTCCTCGGCGGCGGCGGCCATGGCGTGAACGTTGCCGCTGGCCATCTCGGTGGCCTGGGCACTGGCGGCGACATTGCCGGCCAGCTCCACCGCCGCCCGCGACACCTGATCGATCCGGGTCACGGCGGCATCGATATCCCGCTTCAAGGTTTCGAGTTCCGCATCCAGACGATTGTTCTCCTCCACCACCTCGCCGGACAAGGCGTGGGTGGCACTCGACTCCCGATCCAGATCCTCTCGCAGTGCCATGAAACGCTCGGCGACCGCCTCCACGGCCTGCGCCTCGACATGAACGGTTCGCAGATTGTCCGCCATCGCCCCGGCCATGGTATTGATGCCAGAAGCGATCGCCACCAACTCATCCTGTCCTGAACCGACCTCGATCCGCCCCGTCAAATGGCCCTGTCCCAACCGCTCCAGACACACCAGCGTCCCTTTCACCCGGCGTCCCACCGTGATCATGCCCACCAACACCACCGACAGCAATCCGCCCACCACCAGAATCGTCCCCGCCAGATAGCTCCAGAAAGCCCGATCCGCCTGCTGCCGCATCTCTCGCGACCGTGCGTCCAGATCGCTTCCCAACCGCTCTTCGATCTCCTTGAGCAGATCGATCCGCTTGGTGGCCACCTGAAACCATCCCCCCGGATCGATCCCGAAACCACCGCTCATCGCCTTTTCGAACACCGACTGACGAATCTTCTTCACCTCCTCTTCGATCGGAGAGGCGAATTTCTGTTGCGCGAATTCAACCTGATCCCGGGGAACCAACCCCAGAAAACTCTTGAAATAGACCTCCTGTCCCCCCACCAGAGTGGCATATCGGGTCAGCTTGCCCGCGTCGAAACGATCGGCGGTGAAGACCGCCATCATCAAGGCCCGCTCCTGTCCCGCCAGCTCCTTGCCGGAGACCAGATACGCATATCCCAACGCCCGCGCCGCCAGCTCCACACTCCGGGAGTGGGCAGGCAGATCGGCGATCAAAGCCAGCAGCAGACCCAGCTCTTCGGTATACTTGGGCACCAGGAGGTTGGCACTGGCCTGCTCCCCATCCACCGCGCGGCGCAGAGCCACAAAACGCTCCCGACTTCCGGCGGCCCCTTCCACCATGGCCAGAAGCGATGGAGAAAAATGTCGCCAGGTGCCACGGACAAACCACCCCTGCCACGCTTCCAACGCCCGATCGCTGCCGGTTCGCTGCGCCTCCAGCTCCGGACGAAACCGCTTCCTGGCGTTGGAGAGATAACCGGAGGTCAATCCCCGTTCCTTTTGTCCCTCGTGGAGCACGTTGCCGGTCAATACCGCCAGCTCCGCCAACTCGACATGCAAGGCCGCCTCACGGGATTGAGTCAATTTTTCCAGGGTCGCGCGACCGCTCAGGCCCACGACCACCAGCAACGCCACAAGCAGCACCAGCAGTACCTTGAAACGTAATTGCCCCCGCATGCCCTCCATACCCCCCTCTCCATGCCCGCTCAATAGTTGCTCGGCAACGCAAACGACTCTCCCGCAAAAAAGTGACAGGCATTGCGCCCCGCCTTCTTGGAACGATACATCGCCTCATCGGCGTTCTTGAGCAGATTCTGCAGATTCTGCGCATCCTGCGGAAAGATCGCCACGCCCAGAGAGCCGGAGATGAAGGTCTCCTGTCCCTCCAGGGGAAAGCTGTCGCTCAGACGTTGGAG
>JADGBU010000007.1:12370-16224 GCA_015231295.1 Magnetococcales bacterium
AGCTAACTGTAGCTCAAGCCGTCGCACAACTATTGCAACTGCCATGACCTCAGCTTGCCACCGAATCCCCGTCCTCGTGACCCCGTTTCAGGGCATCTTCCAGAGTGGAGAGAAACAGGGCGCGATTGGCCAGACCGGTCAGGGCGTCGTAGTGGGCCTGATAGAAAATTTTCTGCTCGGCCTCCTTCCGGTCCGTGATGTCCCGGAGCACACCGGTAAACAGCGTCCTCTCCTTGAGCCGGACCTCGCTGATGCTCAACTCGATGGGGAAAATCTCGCCACTCTTGCGGATGGCCATCCACTCCCGACTGCCCCCCATGATCGCGGAGTTGCGGGTGGTCAGATAGCGGACCAGATACGAATCGTGCTGTTCCCGATAGGGCGAAGGCATGAGCATGGAGACATTCCGACCCACCATTTCCGCGACACCGTGACCAAACATACGGCAACTCGCCCGGTTGACCGACTCCATGATCCCCTGATCGTTGATGACGACAATGGCATCCGGTGCCGTGTTGACGATCGCCTCCATTCGGGCGCGGGATTCGATGACGGCCTCGTGGGCAAAACGATTCTCCAGCGACAGATGGATTCTCTTTTGCAGCACCACCCACTGGATCGGTTTGGTGATGAACTCTTCGGCTCCGGCGGCAAACGCCTTTTCCACCGACTCGTCATCCTCCTGGGCGGTGATCATGATGATGCCGACATCTTCCCCGCCCGCCGAACGACGAATTTCGCTACAGGCCCGGTATCCATCCACCACCGGCATATTGGCATCCATCAGCACCAGATCATGGGGCGACTCGCGAAAGCGGCGCACCGCCTCCTTGCCATCCCCCGCCTCGGTGACGGCATACCCTTGCTTCTCCAAAAAAATACGAATCAACTCCCGCGCGGAGCGGGAATCATCCGCCACCAGAATGCGTGGTTGTTTCTGAAAACCGATCAACTCCATCTCCCATCCTCCACCCATTCATGACGGGTCCAGGGGGATCATCCCCCCGGATTATTCAAGCATCACGGCACCATCACCGTTCAAACCCGTTCAGAACCCGTCCCTGCCCAAACATGACTCCGATCTCCGCCGCCGAAACCGGCTTGCTGAAATAATACCCTTGAATCTCATGACATCCCTTCTCCCGAAGAATCCGCATCTGCTCTTCCGTCTCGACCCCTTCGGCGACGATTTCCAGATTCAGGGCTCTGCCCATGGAGATGATCGCCAATACGATGGCCAGCCCCTCCCGCGTCTGACCCAGATCCCGCACGAACGACTGATCGATCTTCAAGGTATCGATCGGGAATCGCTTCAGATAATTGAGCGACGAATATCCGGTGCCAAAGTCGTCCACCGCGAGCGTCACCCCCAACGCTTTCAGATGACGCATGCGTTCGATGGACTTTTCCACATTGCCCATGACCATGCTTTCGGTGATCTCCAACTCCAACGCTTCCGCCGGCAGGCCGCTCACTTCCAGCACCGCCCGCACCTCGTCCACCAGATCGCTCTTCTGAAACTGCAACGCGGAGAGATTCACCGCCATGCGTATATTCTGTCCCGCCCCCCGCCACAGGGCCGCCTGACGACAGGAGTCCCGCAGCACCAGCGCGCCCAGAGGCAAAATCAATCTCCTCGGCCACGGGAATGAAATGGGCCGGAGAGATCATCGGTCCGTTCGACGGGAACCAGCGCACCAGCGACTCCATGCCGATGATCCGACCACTCGAAAGCGACACCTTCGGCTGATAGTGAACGGTGAACTCTCCATTCCTCAAGCCGCTGCGCACGGCACTTTCCAACTGCAGATGGTTCTGAAGACCGGCGTTGATCGCCTCCTCGTAGAACTTGAAGGTTCCCCGTCCGCTCTCCTTGGCCTTGTACATGGCGATATCGGCGTGCTTGGTGAGGGTTTCCATCTCCTCGCCATCGCCGGGAAAGACGCTGATGCCGATGCTCGCGCCGATAAACACCTCATGCCCATTCAAATGGAACACGCTTTTCATGGCTTCGATGATCTTGCGGGCCACGGGAGCCGCCTCGCGTCCATCCTTGAGCCCGGTGATGATCGCCGCGAACTCATCCCCGCCCAGACGGGCCACGGTATCGTATTTGCGCAGACAGATCCGGAGCCGTTCCGCCACCTCCAGCAGCAACTGATCCCCTGCCGAATGGCCCAGAGAGTCGTTGACATGCTTGAAACGATCCAGATCGATGAACAATACCGCCAGTTTGGCATCGCTGCGGCTTTTCTTGTCCAGTTCGTGCTGGAGGCGATCCCGGAACAGCACCCGGTTGGGCAACTGGGTCAGCGCGTCGAAATAGACCATCCGCTCCAGCCGTTTTTCCGTCTCCTTGAGCTCGGTGATATCCGAAAAAATACCCACATAGTGGGTCAACTCGTTGGAGCCGTTCCAGACCGCCGTGATCGCCAGCCGTTGCGGATAGATTTCACCGTTCTTGCGACGATTCCAGATCTCTCCGGTCCAGGTGCCTTTTTCTTTCAGCCCTTCCCACATCTGCTGATAGAACGCCCGATCGTGCCGACCCGAATAGAGCAGATTCGGATTGCGTCCGAACACCTCCTCCTGGGTATAGCCGGAAATGTTCATGAACGCATTGTTGCATTTGACAATTCGCACTTCGGAATCGGTGATCAGAATCCCTTCGGTGGCGGTTTCGAACACCTTGGCCGCCAGGGACAATCCCTGCTCGGCCCGGACCCGCTCATCGATTTCGGCGAAGAGTTGCCGATTGGTCCGTTCGAGCTCCCGTGTCCGCTCCCGCACCAACTCCTCCAGCTCCCGATAGGCCCAGTCCAGAGCCTGCTTGACTTGTCTTCTCTCGGAAATATCCTGTAATATCAATGTAAAATTACGACTCTTCTCACCGTTTTCATAGCTGCTGAGAGAAATTTACACAGGAAACGCGCCCGCGTCGCGACGCATGCCATCCGCCTCCAACAACAGACGCGCCACCTCCCCGCCGAGCCTTCTGCGGCCACGTCCCAGCGGGTCCATGCCACCCAGCACGCCGCGCAGTTCGGGCACCAGACCGTCGCTGGCGCAACCGGTCATGGTGCCCGGAAAATATCCAAACAGCCGCTCGCCGGCAGGATTGACCGATTCGATCCGTCCGGAGGCGTTCAAGGACAGAATCGCATCCGGTGCGGTCTCCAGCATGGAGCGCACCCGACTTTCGGAGTCGGCCAGCGCGCGCAAGGTCTGGTGATTGAGACGGATGGTCTGATCGAGCCCTTCCACCATGCGATTCATGGAGAGGGCGACCAGATCCAGTTCGTCGGGGGTGGCGCAGTGGGCCAGGGGAATGCGCGCCGCCAGATCGCCGCTGGCGACCTGCTGACTGAGCCGCATCATCCGCTCGGCCTTGTTCCGCAACTGGCGCACCAGGGTGACACCAAAGCCCAAGGAAACCAACATGATGACCAACAAGAACAACCGATAGCCCGCCAGTTCCGCCCTGGCCTCCCGCTCCAACGCCGCGCCACGGCGTTTCAACTGCTCGGCCAGATGATCCTCCAGCACCTTCAACTGCTCGATCTTGGCGGTGACGGATTGAAACCAGTCCTGAGGCGCGATGTCGAAATGGCCCACCCGAGTGGTGGACATCAATCGTTGGATCGCCTTGTCCGCCGGTCGATCGTCGATCGTCGCCGCCACCTCCCGATCGATCTGATGCAGCGACTTGCCCTGATTCTGCAATTCGATGATCACCTCGACACTCTGATGATAGGCGTCGATATTGCTCCAGACCATCTCCACATCCAGACGCTGTTCCGGAGAAAGCTCTTCGGCGGGCAATTGACGGATCCGCTCGACGACTTCCCGAATCG
>JADGBU010000007.1:16334-16686 GCA_015231295.1 Magnetococcales bacterium
ATAGGCCCCCCGCAGGGCCATGTGCTGATACAGTTGTCCGAGGAGAATGTCGAGGGAACTGGCGTGACCGCTCTTGAACAGCACTTCCCGCATCCGATCCACCTCTTGAGAGGCGGGTGCGCGCAGAATCGCATCGAACCGCTCCTGCTCGGCGGGCAGGGCCATGGCGCGGAAAATGCCGAACAGCGTGGTCTGCTCCGAAACCAGCGCGATGAAGCGTCGATACATGCCCGGTCCGAACCGACCGGAGGCCAGGGTATCGGTGATCACCGCCCGTTCCAGTCCGGCCCGCTCCTTGCCCTGCAAAAAGGTGTTGTAATTTTTTGTCAGGACGGATATTTCCACAGTGGTG
>JADGBU010000007.1:16730-39183 GCA_015231295.1 Magnetococcales bacterium
TGAATCGCATCCGCGCTGGAAATCTCCCGATGATCCACCCGACCGCGAATCAGGGTTAACCGCTGAAATTGCGCCTCGGCTGACAGGAAATAACCATCCAAATCCACCTTCAGTTGTCTGGTGTGGTGGATGGTGGCACGCAACGCGGTCAAACGTCGATAGGCGTCATCGGTCCGTCCCCGCTGCGTGGCAAGCTCCTCCTGAAATTGTTGCCCCCGACTGCCGATCAAACCGGCAGACATGCCCCGTTCCCGCTGGATCTCGTGAACCAGATCGCTCACCTGAAGCGTCAGACCGGACAAACGATTCATCTGTTCCATCTGGACGATCAGGGTGCGTTTTTCGTGAATGCCGACAATCCCCAGACCGAAAATACCGCCCAACGGAATCAGCAGGATCAACAACAGTTTGACTTGAAAAGAGAGCCCGTCCAAAAATGTCATTTCCCTCCGGCTCCCCCCGCCACCGTAGCGCACACACCCAGAAAATCCCCATCATCATGGCGAGTGTCGCAAACCATGGTGCGTCGGTCAATCCCTTTTGGAACACAGCCGTCAGCGAATGACCGATCCGGCAAGAATCAGAAAAATCGCGCCAACCGCCGCACCCAGAATCAGGGCGCGCTTTCGGGGCAGTCCGAAGATGGTACGCAATCCCGCCGCCGTGAACAGACTTTCCGCCGCCACGATGGTGACATGCCAGGGAATGATCACCTCCGGCCCGCCAAAACCGAGCATGATCAAAAAACTGTCCACGCACAGACTGGGCAACCAGGGGCCGAAAAAACAAAAACCGAGCAGCGTCCATGCCTTGCGCATGGTCAGAGGGGAGATGGTGGCATAAGGAGCCCCGTGAACCCAAATGATGTAGGCCATGATCGTGATCATGAGCAGACCATAGGGACCGTAGGTGAAAATTTCGACAAAGCGATAGAGTTCGGGATCGATGCCGAAGGGAACCGGCAAAAGCATGTCGCTCTTTTCGCGGTAGAGCGTGACCATGGTGGTGACGGCGGTCGATTCCCAACGAATGAACTGCAGAATGAAAGCCCAGCGGAACAGATCATAGGCGCGCAGACGGGTGAACAACCCCTCGGGCCGGAACAGCACGAAAAAGATCAAATTCCTGAGCATGATCTAAAGCGCACCCATGGCTGAAAACCATTGAAGAATAAAGAGAGGGTCCGAGGGATTCCTCCCCCGGGGGGTGACTTTCCGATTTTCGATGGAAAGTCCCAGGGCTTCGCCCTGGACCCACCAGGGGCCAATGGCCCCTGGACCCCGATCGTGAAACAGGGTTCAGCCCCCCTGCTGCTCCCGCAACGCCTTGCGCAACCGCACCACCTCGGAGACCAGAAGACGAATGCGCTCGACCATTTTCAACAGGATGCGCATGCTCAAGGTCGGATCGTCCCCGAGCCACCGCAACAATCCCCGTTTATCCACGCTCATCACCCGAACCCGACCCAACGCCCGCACCGAGGCCACGCGCGGCAGATCGGAAAAGAGCGACATCTCTCCGAAAAAGCCATCTTTTTCCAAAACCGCCAGACGCAGGGGTTCGGGTCCGCCATCATCGACCACCACCTCCACCCGACCTTCCAGAATCACATACAGACAATCCCCGACCGATCCTTCATGCAAAATCACCTCGCCGTCCGCGAACTCTCTGCCCAGGGCAGGTTTTTCCGAATCGAACAACATGAGCAGGAATCTCCTTTGCCATCGGCCCCCGATCGGAGCTCACCGTTTCCGAAGGAACGAAAACAGCAACCGGATCATGGCCGCGATGAGACGCCACATCACCACCGGATGCAACGCACGCCGGAAAATGTGACGATAGGCCGCACTGCCAGTGAAGGTGTCCCACAACGCGGAACTCAATCGCCGGGGATCGTGCGGTCTGGACTGCTCTTCCCGAACGACCATCAACATGGCCCGACGAAAGAGCGTGACATGACGCATCAGACCATCCATGGAAAACAGCAGATGACCCAGACGATTGTCCCGATCCATCTCCTGACAGGCCGGCCAGTATCCCTCGCGGAACGCCTCGGCGGAGATGCCACGAGTGAGCGCGGTCAAGGCACACACCTTGGCCATGCGATAAGCGGCCCCGATGCCATCCTTGTAGAGTCTGGAGGAGGCGCAATCCCCCACCAGCACCACCCGGTCGGCAAACGGATTGACCGGAGGCCCGATGTTGATGCGCGGCTGACAGTGACATGGACGCACCGGCATTTCCCACCCTTCGGGAAACAGCTCCCGCACCTGGGGCGAGTGACAGACCCTTTTGGCCACCTCCTCGTTGACATCATCCCCAAGCAGGATGAACGTGACATAATGACCTTTGGGGGTCAAAGCTGCGAACTTCATGCCAGGAACGTCGAGCAGAAAAATATGCATCGCGTGGCCCAGACGACGACGCACCTCCTCGGCCCCCATATACAACTCCGCCACCCAGGCCCGATCGCTTTTGGGTGGCCGATATCCGAAATCCAACGCCTCGAACAGCCGAACCCCGGCACCGTTCAGGCCCACACAACCGATCAGCAGATCATAGACCCCGAACAGCCGCTCCGTCTCCCCCGACTCCGCCGCCTCCTCCTTGAGGGGTTGCACATAGACTCTGGGTCTGCCCTCCCCGTCCCGATCCAGACGACGCACCCGACGGGCATGATGCCTGGCTCCCAAACCCTTGGCCATCTCCAGCAGATGCCGATCGAAACTGCTCCAGGGCAGCGGACTCTGACTTTCGGCCCCGAGCGGACCCGCCCCCCGAAAGATTGAAGCGATGCGCATCTCGTCGTGCAACGGACGGATCGAGGCCGCTCCGGAGTCGGTATGCAAGACATAAGAGTCGATGGTATCCAGCAGCAGCTCCCGAGGGAGCGTGATCCCTTCGGCGGCCATTTTCTGCATCAGGGATTCGGAGATCACCCCGCCGCACATGTTGCATCCCGGCGGCCCGGTCAGATTGAAATTCCGAGGCTCGAACAGATCCACCTCCAGCGCGATACCGGTCTGTCTGGCCAGATCCAACAGAAAATAGGCACTCAACGCACCGGAGGGGCCCCCGCCGATCACCGCCACCCGGGAGCCGGAGGTCAGCTCCATCACCCCGCCGCCCGCCGCAACGCCCGTTCCCGCCAGATCGCCAACCCCTGGGCGTTCAGATCGAGATCCATGGCAAACAGCTCCCAATCCGGCACCTGCGGCATGCCGATCCGCTCCCCGTGCAGACGGGTCAGTTCGATCAATTCGGCGGTCAGCTCCGGCACGGAAATCGGCAACTCCCGCGCCTCTCCCAACCGGGCATATCCGGCCAGTTGCGCGTCCAGATCCTCGGCGAATTCCGGCTGAAAACGCAGCGGCCCGAAATGGGTCAGATAGAGCCAATCGGGTTTCAGGGCCGCCAGACGCCCAATCGTGGCGCGGGATTGTTCGATGTCGAACTGGGTGGGCGTGGTGGCGGGCAGGATCAACGGGCGCATCCCGCCATCGAACTCCCGATAGGACAAACCAAACGCATCCCCGGTGAACAGCCCGTTGCTCTGGGAATCGTGAATGCAAAAATGGTTCAGGCAGTGACCCGGCGCGTCCAGAAAGGTCAAGAGTCGTCCCGGCAGAGTCAAGGTTTCCCCATCCGACGGGGTGCGAATGCGAGCCGGATCCACCGGAACCGCCCCGCCCAACGTGGCCAGAAAACGCGCTTCTCCATACACCACCTTGGCCCCCTCCACCAGCCGGGCAGGATCGACCAGATGTTTCACGCCCTGGGCATGCACATACAAGGACGCATTCGGCAGATGGCGCAACAACTCCCCCGCCGCCCCCGCGTGGTCCAGATGCACATGGGTCACGATCACCCCGCAAACCGACTCCGGCGTCAATCCCTGACGAGTCAGAGACTCCAGCAGAATCGGCACCGAAGGCAACGGGCCCGTCTCCACGAACACGGCCTGATCCCCGGCGCGCAGCAACCAGGCCGCCGCAAATCCAGGCCGGGTGTACTCGACATCGATTCGGGTAATGCCCGCATGAATCTCTTGAAATCTGGCGATCATGAGGATTCTCGCACTCCTTGACGCTGTTCGGGAATGAATGGATCGCTTCAGTCTACAACAATCCCACCCGTCTGACGAGTCTCCTCTCCTCGCCGGACGGTGCCGGGTGCCGCTTCCATATCACTTTAAATGATATATATCATTTTTTGACACCAGCAATGAAACCGTTCAGCCTCCACCCGCCTCGGAAAAGTGACCGGAAAGCCGCCGATACCTTCTTTGACTCTTGACGACACCGGTGGTGAACGATATTGAACGTATGGACCATTCCGGACGATTATTCAAACTCACCATCCGCGTTTCGTGCCCGATCGCTGCGCGCCCCGCGACACAGCCAAAGGTCGAAGGCCGGATCCTGCCTGGAGATGCGGGACACCTGCTCATGATCACACTGGAACGATGGGTCCATGTTCCGTTGCAATGGATCGCAACGCAGTGGAACCGACTCGCGGAGCAGACCGCCGGTGAGGCCATTCCCGATTCCGGCGATGGCATGGTCGAGGCCAGGCCCAGTCGCTGGTCGTTGAGTGCCTTTCGGGTCTCCCTGTCGGAGCGGGGTCGTCTGCTGACCCGATTGATGAAACGCGGCAGCGACCGATCGGAGATCACGCCACAGGACGAGGCCATTTTGTACGAACGGGATGGTCGTCTCAATCCAATCCCGACCCCGACCCGTTCCGACTCCTGGACCCGTCCACCGGAGCGTCAGGGACACTGGAGCACGCCGGCGTTCCGGGTGGCGCTTTCCCGGCCCGGGCGGATGGCGGGTGGGGCGTTGGCCAGCACGCACGCGGCTCCGGGAGAGCTGGACCGGTTCGTGCAGCAGATCCAAGACGAACGGCGGGCCGGGCTTTATCCGGCGGAGGTCTTTCAGCAGGCCAGGGAGTTGCTGAGAAAATCGGCGCAGCTCGAAGCGGCCCCCCACGCCAACTGACATCACGGGTCCAGGGGGATTATCCCCCTGGTGGGATCCAAGGGCAAAGCCCTTGGTGGGGTCCAGGGGCGAAGCCCCTGAAAAAGGAATCCCGAGGACAACGCCCCTGGCAGACAACCCAACCGCTTCACACGGGATGCAGCATATTCCGAAAATTCCGGGCCGCCTCCTGGATCAACAGATTGCACTCTTCGGAGGTCAGGGAACCACTCTTTTCCACAATCAGCAGACGATCCCAGGAGTCCAGCGGAGCCCCCATCCACAGATGAAAAAACCACTGCCGCTGTCGCCAATGACGAATGCGTGGCACCGCTCCTTTGACGAGTCCCTGGACCATGCCCTCCAGATCCTGACGATCGGAGATCGGGCCCAGATACAGCAAATGGCTTTTCCGCTGACGGGGATTCCAGTAAGCTAACAGCTCCACGGGCAGGGTCTGAACCAGCCAATGGGAGAGACTGACCAGCACCGCTTCGAGATCTTCCGGATCCGACGGGGCCGATCCATGCCCTCGGGAGAGCAGAAGGCTCTCGTTGGCCACGGAACGCTCCACCTCTCGCAAGGGGTCCGGCATCTCCCGAAGGATCACATCGGGCAAGGAGGTCATATCCATGAGATCGCGCACCCTGGAAGCGTAAAACGGTTGACGGCCCAATTCCGGCACTATTCCACCTGAGCAAAAAAGCGAAATTCATGCCAATATCAATGATTGCGATGCGAAATTCATGGATGCGAGCCGTGACCAGACGAGGAGTCCTGGTGGCTCTCGCGCTCGGTTTGAGCTGGTACGCCAGCGCAGCCGAGGCGAACAAAGCGGTCATCCCCCCGGAAGTGCAACGATTGCAAACCTTCATGGATCGCCTCAAAAGCGTGGAGGCGGGCTTTGAACAAAAACTCCTGGGTGCCGACGCCCCGGAACCCCGAGAGAGTCGCGGTCAATTTTCCGCCAGTCGGCCCGGACTGTTCCGCTGGGATTACAGCGCGCCCTATAAACAGGTGATCGTCTCGGATGGCCGCATGGTCTGGTTTTACGAACCGGATCTCAAACAGGTGACGCGCTCTCCCGCCGGTCGGCTCGACAAGACGCCGGCAGGCTTCCTCACCTCGGGCAAAAAACTCGAAGAGATCTTCACCTGGGAGGTGATCCCCGGCCCGAGCCCGGATCGACAGGCGGTGATGCTCTATCCGCTTCAGGAAGGATCGATCCGCTGGATCGCCATCACGCTGCATCCCCAAAAAGAGGAGATCAGCGACTTCGTGGTCGAAGACTCCCTGAAACATCGCTCGCGGATCCGTTTTCTCAACTGGCGCGCCAATGAAACCCTGCCGCCGGACCGGTTCCGCTTCGAGGTGCCCAAAGGGGTGGATGTGATCGAAAACGACGAAAAGAACGCTCCATAAAAGTCCGATTCACGTTTCAGAGGGAGAACGGAAGATGCCATCATTCGATGTGGTTTCCGAGGTGGATTTGCAGGAAGTGGATAATGCGGTCAATCAGGTGGCCAAGGAGATCGCCACCCGCTATGACTTTCGCGGCTCCAAGTGCAAGGTGGAGCGGGAAGAGGCGATCCTCAAGGTGACGGCGGATGACGACTACAAACTCGATCAGGTGCTCGATGTGCTGAAAGAAAAATTGATCCGCCGCAAGGTGGATATCAAAGTGTTGGAATACGGCACGGTGGAAGCGGCGTCGGGTGGCATGAAACGTCAACAAATCACGGTGCGACAAGGAGTCGATAGCGAACTGGCCAAAAAAATCGTCGCCGGCATCAAAACCAGCAAACTCAAGGTTCAGGCGGCCATTCAGGGGGAACAGGTCCGCATCACCGGCAAGAAACGGGATGATCTGCAAGAGGCCATCGCCAGCATCAAGGCCGCCGGATACGAAATGCCATTGCAATTCACCAACTTCCGGGAGTAGCCGATGCGCGGTGGCTGGAAAGAGCGACTCAAGAAACCACGCGCCTTGCGGGTGGGCCTGATCTCGCTGGGATGCCCGAAAAATGTGGTGGATGCCGAACGTCTGCTCGGTCGTTTTCTGGAAGGGGGATACGAACCCACGTCGGATCCGGCGGAGGCGGATCTGCTGGTGGTGAACACCTGCGGATTCAAGGCCGACGCCGAAGCCGAATCCCGAGCCGCCATCCTGGAAATGGCCGCGCTCAAGGCCGCCCATCCGGGAAAACGACTGGTGGTCACGGGCTGTCTGGCGCAACGCTATGGCGATCGGTTGCAAGAGGAGATTCCCGCCATCGATCTGCTGGCGGGCACCACCGGTCACGATCGGGTGCTGGAACGGTTGTCGATTCCCATCACCGCCATGCCCGCCGCCGATTTCGCCACCGTCTCCGAGGTGGCCCCCAGACTGCTTACCACGCCACCCCATACCGCCTATCTGAAAATCGCCGAAGGATGCAACAATCCCTGTACGTTCTGCATCATTCCACGCTTGCGGGGTCCGTTCCGCTCCCGCCCCCTCGATGAAATCATCGCCGAGGCGGAAGCCCTGGCCGCCGGTGGCGTCAAAGAGCTGATCGTGGTCTCCCAGGATACCACCCTCTATGGCCGGGATCTGACCCCACGGTCGAATCTGGTGGAGCTGCTGGCGCGTCTGGAACGGGTGCGCGGCGTGCGCTGGATCCGGTTGATGTATCTTTACCCCACCATGATCACCGATGCGTTGCTGGATCATATCGCCGCCTCGAACAAGGTGTTGCACTATTTCGATCTGCCGTTGCAGCACGCCCACGGGGCCGTGTTGAAACGCATGAAACGGGCCGAACGTCCGGAGGATCTGAAACAGTTGATCACACGCATCCGTCAGCGGATGCCGGATGCGGTGTTGCGATCGGTCTTCATCGTCGGCTTCCCCGGAGAAAACGACGCGGAGTTCGATACCTTGCGACAATTCGTGGTGGAGAGCCGTTTTGATCATGTCGGGGTGTTCACCTATTCGGATGAACCGGAAGCCGAAGCGTTTCAGCTCGGCGACAAGGTTTTGGCCGAAGTGGCAGAACAACGCCGAAACGCGCTGATGACGGTACAACAAGAGATCAGCCGGGAGAAGCTCGCCGAGTTGGTGGGCAGAAGAGTGGTGCTGTTGGTGGATGGGATCGAAAAGGGACAGACCGTGGGACGCACCACGGGTCAGGCTCCGGAGGTGGATGGCATCACCCTGCTGGAGGGACGCCCGACGCTCAAGATCGGCAGCATGGTGCCGGTGGTGATCACCGCCTCGAAGGAGTACGATCTGAAGGCGCGCATCGCCGGGCCCGCCATCAAGTGAACCCATTGAAAAAAAAGAGCGGGTCTGGGGGATTCATCCCCCAGGGTTTTGACTTTGGAAGAAGGATTGATATGAAAAAATTAGATTGAACGTCCCAGGGCTTCGCCCTGGACCCACCAGGGGCCAATGGCCCCTGGACCCCGATGATGGGGGAGCTTCAGAACGACTCCCGCTCCAACGCCACCCGCAAACCCGGCACCGCCGCCTCGAACGCCACCACCGCCGCCGGATGCAACCGGATCGCCGCCGCCACATCCCGCTCGCGGGCCGCCTTTTCGATCACCGCACACAACTCGGAAAGTGCCATCGCTCCCACCGTGGCACTGTTGGATTTCAACGCATGCGACGCCGCCCGCACCACCTCGACCTCCCCCCCCGCGCCCCCCCGCTCGATGGCGGACAATAAATTCGGGGCACTGCCCAAAAACTCCTCGATCACCAGGGTGAACGTACCCGGAACCGCCTTCATCGACTCCCAGAACCGCTCCAGACAGACCGGATCCAGCAACAACGCCTTGCCCTCCTCGGGATAGTGCCGCGCCACCGGAGAAGAGGCCACCATTGCCCGCTCGCAGGTCGGCAACCACTGCGCCAACTTGCTGACCAACGCATCCCACATGACCGGCTTGGCCAGATAATCGTTCATGCCGGCCTCCAGACAGCGTTCCCGGTCGCCGCTCAAGGCATTGGCGGTCATGGCCAGAATGGGCACCGGCTCTCCATATCCCCGCATCGACTCCCACTCCCGAATGCGTCTGGTGGCCTCCAATCCATCCATCACCGGCATCTGCATATCCATCAGAATCACATCCGGATGGCCGGAAAAGGCCTTGGAAACCCCCTCCTCTCCATCCTTGGCAATCTCCACCTCCAACCCCATCTGCTTGAGCATGCTGGAGGCCACCTGCTGATTGACGAAGGTATCTTCCACCAGCAACACCTTGCCGGAAAAAGGAATCTCGATCCGACTTCCCGCGCTTTCGGTACGCGGTTCCTCTCCGCTCTCCTGGATCAACGCTTCCAGGGAGCGCGCCAACCGGTTCGGCCCCACCGGTTTCATCACGAACGCTCCGACTCCCGCCTCGCTCAACACCGCCTCCTCCAGATGGATTCCGCTGCTGAGCAGCATCACCCGCACCGGCGGAATCCGGCTCGAAGCGCGAATCAGGCGTGCCATCTCCAGGCCATCCCGATCCGGCAGTCCCATATCCAGAATCACCACGTCGAACGCCGTCTCCCGCGTCTCCCCTTCGCGACGGAGCATTTCCAAGGCTTCCATGCCGCTGGCGGTACAGCGACAGCAGATCCCCCAGACATGCAGATAATTTTCCAACACGGTACGACTGGTTTCATTGGCATCGACCACCAACACCCGGATATTCCCCAACTCCGGCCTGGGGGCCGGTTGACTTCCAGGCACCTTGTCGAACGACACCTCGAACCAGAAAATCGACCCGCCCCCCGGTTGGCTGGCCAGTCCGATCTCCCCGCCCATGGATTCGATGATCTGTTTGGCGATCACCAGTCCCAGACCGGTGCCTCCGAAACGGCGGGTGGTGGAGGAGTCGGCCTGGACAAAAGGCTGAAACAGTTTCTCCCGCGCCTGCGTGGTGATCCCGATGCCGGTATCGATGACATGAAAGCGCACCCGAACCTGACGCGCATCATCTTCCACCAGATCGGCGCGCAGGATCACCTCGCCGAATTGGGTGAACTTGATGGCATTGCCCACCAGATTGATCAACACCTGTCGCAACCGCACGGCATCGCCGATCAGTTCGGGATGGATTCGCCAGGAGACATGCAGCACCAGTTCCAGCCCCTTGGCGTAGGCCGCCCCGGACAGCATGGTACCGATGCTGTCCACCACCGCCCTGGGATCGAACGGGATGCGTTCCAGAATCAGCTTGCCCGCCTCGATCTTGGAAAAGTCGAGAATGTCGTTGATGACACTCAACTGCAACTCCGCCGACTGGACCGCCACCGCCAGATATTGCCGCTGAATGGGATTCATGCGGGTCTTGCCCAACAGGGCCAACATGCCGATCACCCCATTCATGGGGGTGCGGACTTCGTGGCTCATATTGGCCAGAAAGGTACTTTTGGCCATGCTGGCCGATTCGGCTTTTTCCTTGGCGAGGATCAGTTGTCGATCCACGATTTTCTTCTCCACGATGCTCGCCAGGGTATTGCGGACCGTGGAGAGAAAATCCTCCTCATCCTTGCCCCGCACATGGCTCGGGGGCAGATGGATCTGAATCACCCCTTTCACCTGCCCTCCGGGAGAAAGCGGAGCCGAATAGTATCCCCAGGCTCCGCTCAGACCGGGGATGGAGCCTTCGGGCCACTCGCTGGCCTGAATGAAGACGATTCCGGGGGTCTGAACCCCCCAGGCGGTTTCCAGCAACGCCTTTCCGGCCCGCTCTTCGCTTCCTTCCTCCGGCAGACCGATCTGGCAGACCAGATCGCTCCCATCCTCGCCCGCGCCGAACAGATAGATCGCCCCTCCCGCTTCCGGTCCGAACCAGGGGGCGGAGAGAATCCGTTCGAGGGCGTCCGCGATGAAATCCCGCAAGAAGAGAGTCCGCTCCATGGCGGAAAACAGCAATCCGTTCAGCAGATCCTGCGCCTGTTTGGAACGCAACAGCCGCGCCTGGGCAATCCGCCGGTCGGTGATGTCGGTGGCGATGCCGCAAATGGAAAAATAACCGCTATCATCGGCGACCACCGGAAAGCGTATCGTATGAAAAATACGCTTCTCTCCACCCAACGGGATGATCATGTCCACATCCGCCGGGACGCCCCGCTGCAGCACGGTGCGATCCGAGGCCACGAAGCCCTGGGCGATCTCGGGGGGGAACAGATCCCCATCCCGACGCCCGATGATGTCGGAGGGTTCGAGACGAAACGTCTCGGAAAAGGGACGATTGGCCAGCACATACCGCCCCGACACATCCTTGAGATAAACCAGACTGGGCATGTTGTCGAGAATGGCCTGCAAGCGGTTTTCGCTGCGCGCCAGTTTATCGAAGGTTTCCCGCAGTTGCAGCTCCGACTGTTTACGATGGGTGACATCCTCCTGGATGCAGACAAAATGCGTCACCGCGCCCCCGGCATCGACCAGGGGCGACAGGGAGGCCTGCACCCAATAGAGGCTGCCATCCTTGCGACTGTTCTGAAACTCCTCCCGCCACGCCTGACCGGCCCGGAGCGTCTCCCACATGCGATCGTAATCGCGCCCGGACTTGGCCTGAGCCTGAAGAATCACCGGCGTGGTGCCCAGGCTCTCTTCCGGGGCATAACCGGTCAACTGGGTGAACTTGGAGTTGACATACTCGATCCGCCCCGACGCGTCGGTGATCAGGACAATGTTGGGACTCTGTTCCACCGCCGTGGAGAGTTTCAGGATCAAGGCCTCGTCGGCCCGTTTCTCCTCCAGGAGCCGATCCTTGCGAATGGCGGCGTCGAGGGTGTTGGCGGCCAGTTGCATGGCATCGATTTCACCGGAGCTCCAGGTGCGTTCCCGGCGGCAATCCTCGAACCCGAGCAATCCCCACAGGGTGTCGTGGACCAGAATCGGCATCACCGCGATGGAGAGAATACCCCGTTCGGAGAGAAAGGCCCGATCCTCTTCCGGAAAATCCCGGGTGCGTCCGACCAGATACTCCCCTTGCAAAAACCGCTCGCGCCACCTGGAAAGCCCGAAACCGGCCAGGGAGCAGGCCTGACAGGAGTTCTCACCAGCTTCCTCGGTTTCCTGGAGTTCGATTCCTGCCGAGATCCATTCATGGAGCAGGGTGATCATCAAGCCGCTGTCGGGATTGAGATGGGCCTTGAGAATATAGGCGCGGCTGACATTGGCCGCCAGCCCCAGATCCTGGAGCACGGCTTCGATGTTGGACCGCCACCCCCCGTGAAACAGCAGCCGTTGCGCGATGACCGCCACGCTGTTGAGCACTCGTGTCCGTTTGGCCACCTGCTCTTCCAGGATATGGCGATGATGGGCCAACTCCTTTTCCGCCTGTTTGCGCCGTTTGAACTCGCGCACCGCCAGCACGCCGAAGGCCAACGTATTGGCCAACTCGGCGAGCTGTTCCACCTCCACGGCGGAAAAGGCCGCGGGATGGGTCGAATAGACGCTCAACACCCCGAACAGGGTATCGTTATCCAGCAGAGGCACCGCCACCGCCGAGGCATAACCATAACGCGCGGCCTGTTCGCGCCACGGATCCTCCTCGGGGGCGTGCATCAGATTGTGCATCGGGGTGGGGGCGCGATTGCGGATCGCGGTGCGGGCCGGCTCCTGACGATTGCCGGATTCGAGCCAGGTGCGACGAAAGGCTTGCAGCAGTTGGGAATCGAGTCGGGAGTGGGCAACCGGAGTGATGCTGCCTTCGGCATCGTTTTCCACGAAACCGCACCAGGCGAACCGGTATCCCCCCACCTCCACCAGCAACGCGCAGGCCCGTGCCAGGATCACGATCTCGTTTTTTTCCTGGTTGACCAGTTTGTGACACTGTTCCAACAGGATCAGGGCGCGATTGGCTTCGGTCAACTGTTTTTTCGCTTTGGCGTGACGTCGCACATCTCCTTGCAGCCGAATGTGCTGCAACACCAGCAGAGCGGTACACGCCAGACCCGCGAGCAGCAATCCCCAGCGCACCACCGCGTCGTGTTCGCGGGGCGGCGGTTGCGACAACCACCAGGCGATCAGGGTGAGCCCCGCGCCCAGCGCGGCGATCAGCAACACCGGATGATGCCGCCTCAACCAAGCTGCCACCGCCGTTTCTTTCATGGTCATTCCCTCCGGGAACAGCCGTTCGGCAACCCAAGATCCCTGAAATCCATCACCGCCGGAAACCGCCCGACCGGATTGGGCGGCGCGCCGGAACTGGGATTCACCACCTGACGCAGATGCGCGATCCCGAACCGGCTGGCCGCTTCCAGCACCGGTTCGGAGTCATCCACCAACACGGTCGCTCCCGGATCGAACCCCAGACGCTGCGCCAGCAGCGGCCAGAAGGGAAGCTGTTCCTTGGCCCACCCCACCTCGTGACTGGTGATCGCCGAGGTCAGATAGGGTCCGATGGGGGTGCGGGCCAGTTTCATGCCCAGCGAGTGGGCGTGGGCGTTCGTCACCAGATGGATCGGTCGCCCGCTGGCGCGCACCCGCTCCAGAAACGGCAGCACATGGGGATGAACCCGGATCAGATGGGCCACCTCTTCTTTCAGCAGCGGAATGTCGAGCCCGAGGCGCGCCGACCAGTGATCCAGATCGTACCAGGCCAGGGTTCCCCGGTGCTCCTGATAGGCGGTCAACACGATCTCCCGGGCCCGCTCGAAGCCGATTCCATGTTTGCGGGCATAGGCCTCCGGCACGGTCCGACGAAAAAACACATCGTCGAAATGCAGATCCAGCATCGTGCCATCCATATCCAGCAGCACCACCCGGATCTCCGACCAGGGCAGGAGCGCAATCGGGGTCACGTGCGATAATCCGCGTTGATCGTGATGTAGCCATGGGTCAGGTCACAGCTCCAGACGGTACGCATCGCGACACCCGCCGCCAGATCGAGCCGAATGGAGATCTCCTCTTTGGCCATGACCGCCGCCCCTTTGGCTTCGACATAGCTTTCTGCCAGTTGTCCCCGTTCCAGCACCAGCACATCGCCGAGCCACAGCGACAGCCGATCGGGCCGCAACTCCACTCCCGAGGCTCCCACCGACGACAGGATCCGTCCCCAGTTGGGATCGCTTCCGGCCAGAGCGGTCTTGACCAGCGGACTGTTGGCGATGGCCATGGCCGCCTGTTTGGCCTGGGCCTCGCTGGCCGCGCCGGAGACGGTGATGGTGACAAATTTGGTCGCCCCCTCTCCATCCCGCACGATGGCCTGGGCGAGCGTCTGACACACCGCCTCCAGCGCGGCGGCGAAGGGGACGGCCTCGGGATGGTCCGGATCGGCGATCGGGGCATGGCCCGCCCGACCCGAGGCGAACAGCAACGCGCTATCGTTGGTGGATTGATCCCCATCCACGCTGATGGCGTTGAAACTGCCTTCCACGCTTCGTTCCAGCAGGATTTGCAATGCGGCGGGCGTCACCGCCGCGTCGGTGAAGACAAAAGCCAGCATGGTGGCCATATCGGGACGGATCATGCCCGCGCCCTTGGCCATGCCCACCAGCGTCACCGGAACGCCGCCGATCAGACAGCTCCGGCTGACCACCTTGGGAAAGGTGTCGGTGGTCATGATGGCCCGCGCCGCCTGCGCCCATTGACCCGCCGTCAGTTGTTGTTGCAGTTGCGGCAGGGCTCCGAGGATCGGTTCCAGGGGCAGCGGGACACCGATCACGCCGGTCGAGGCGACGAAACAGGCCTCTGCCGGAATTTCCATCACGCGCGCCGCCTCGCCGGTGACGGCCAAGGCCGCGTGCATGCCTCCCGGACCAGTCACGGCATTGGCATTGCCGGAGTTGACCACCAATCCCCGCGCCGACCCGCCCACAAGACGTTGCCGACACAAAGCCACCGGAGCCGCGTGAACCCGATTGCGGGTGAACACCCCGGCCACGCTGGTTTCCGCCGCCATTTCCACCAGCAGCAGATCATCCCGTTCCCGTTTGCCATTCTTGATGCCGCAAGCCCCGGTGGCGAGCCGGAATCCGGCGACCGGCGGCAAGGGCGGCATGCTTTGAGGGGGTCCGACGGCCATGCAAAGTCTCCCGAGTCTTGAGTGGTTTTGGCATGATCATTGAATTTTATTTTCGCGCAGTCACGCAATCACACCATTTTGACGATTATAAGGAACCACGCACCATGGGACAATACATGACCATACGAATTCCCCCCCGTCGCGAATGGTTCGGCGACATGGAGCCGGAATACGAGGAGATCGTCCATTGGCGGTGTCTGGACGGCCTCGACGGCACCTCGACGAACGCGGAAGGTCTGCCGTTGAGCTGGCGGGCGATGATCGCCTCCTCCCGCAGCGGCGGATGCCATCGCATCGTGGCCTGAACGCGACGACGGGAGAGACGCCTCGCCCCCCGCGTGAGGCGTGATCCGGCGATCGTCCAGGAACGCGCATTAAAAGACGCTTGCGACTGGTCAGGCTTCCGTTTCCCCCGACCGTTCCGGAAACAGCGCATCCAGCAGGGCTCCGGCGACATCCCGTCCCCTCCCCGCGCCCGGGATCTGATACCGGCAAAGATCCGGATTGGCGGTTGCGCCGATCACGGTCCAGAACTGCGCGTCGGGAGCGATTTCGAGCGATTCGGCAATCAGGTCGAGTCCGGCATGCGTCGGGTCGTAGATCGCCTTTCTGACCTGAACCGCAATCCGGGCGAAGCCGGGATGCACCCGCTCGGACACATCCTGCGCGCATCCTTCGGTCTGCTCCGCGTCGAACGTCCATTGCGTGGCCGCGCGCACGCCATCGCCGATCACCAGCAGTCCGTGCAGCCGACCCCGGCAATACTCCTCGACCATCACCCCGTTCACCCCCTGATCGATCATTCGTTTCCAGGCGACGGAAAAATGATCACGCGAGACCAGCGGCAACGACACCCCGAACGCTTTCGAAATCACCGTCGGTCGGAGCATCACGGGACGCCGCAACGCCTCGGCAAATTTCCAGGCCTCCTCCAGGGCATCGATCGGAAAGAGCCTGCCTTCCGGAGTCGGCACCCCCCCTTCCCGCAGCAACCGCTTGATCCAGGCCGGATTGCCGGAAGCCTGATAGGCCAAAGAACGGGTCGAGGAGGGCATGCCCTTGAAAAATCCGATCCGCCGCTCCGGAGTCAAAAAAATTTGAACCCGGGCATCCACGGTTTCGATCGAAAGCTCCCGACTCCGGGCCGCCTGGGTCAGCAGGGTCACGGTGTCGCACGCCGCCATACCGGACTCCTCCCCCTCTTCCCCGAAGTCACAAGGGCGGGCAGGCCGGACGAACGGTTCCTCCGGTGGACGGCTCCGGGCGGTTTCGTAGAGTCCGGCATCCACAAAGTCGAACAGGGCGTCGATGAATCCCGAAGCGGGCGGACCGGCAACCGGAAACAGACTGGTGGTCAATACCGGACTGGAGTTGACCTCCAGCACACAAACATTGTGACGACTCGCCGCAGCGGAAAAATCGGCAACCAGCAAATCGAGCCCGAGAATACCCGCACCCGGAATCACCCGCGCAATCTTTTCGGAGAGTTCCAGAATCGATGGATGCAACTGCTCCAGGATACTCACGATCTCCCCGCCATTGCTGACCAGGGGTTCCGACGTGAGCCGGACCGATTGACCCGCCGGTGGAATGTCCAACAGGGAACCGCCATCCTGTTTGAACTGATTCAGTTTGGTATGCCGAATCGGATGCTCTTTGGTGCTCGGATTCAACAGGCGCGCTTCGTTCCTGGTGTCGATCAGCTCCGCGACCGTCGAGACGCCATCCCCCACCACATAGGCCGGAGTCCGACAGACCGCCGTGATCACCCGTCCGGCCAGCACGATCACCCGCACCAGATCGCCCGAGAAAAAATCCTCGACAATCACCTTGTTCCCGAACTGGCACGCCTTGTTCCAGGCACGATCGAACGCCGCTTCGTTCTGAATGCGCACACTCACCCCATCGCTGCGCGCGGCGTTCAGCGGCTTGACCACCTGGGGCACCGTGCGACTCAGAAAATAGTCCTTGGCCGCGTTCGGATCCTCGAACGCCCCCCCTTGCGGCGTGGGAATGTCATGACTCTCCAAAAAGGCCTTGGTCAAATGCTTGTTCGGGGTGATGGCGTGACAGACCACCGAAATATCGGGAGAAAAATGAAAAATCGCCGATCGCTCGCCGTGCCGATACGGCAGGATGGTGCTGTTGCACTCGGCCCGTACCGCACGGATCGAACCGCCCCGCTTCTTCGCCACATGCAGCAAGAGACGCTGCGTCAAGGATCGTTTGATCATCTTGCCCGACGAGGGCGATTGGAAGATAACATCCCGAAGATAGGCGGATCCGGAAAAATCGTTGCGTTGGTTTTCGAACAGGGCGCGAATGATGCGCTCGTTGGCGGGGCTGGCAAAAACCGGCCTGGCCTCCGTGACGGATGGCGGTGACGCCGGTTCGACGCCCTCGGCTTGCGACGCGGTTTGATACAGCAGGGTCTGATCATCGCCTTCCGGTGCGATGACCGCTGCGGCGACCGGTTTCGTCACCACCACCACAATCACATCTCCGGGACGATGCAGCATGCGCAGACAGTCGCCGATCGACTGGGCATCGTGAAAGTGCGGACCCAGCTTCTCCTTGGGCAGCACCTGTCGCAGATGATCGAATTGACGATAATCGCCCCGGGTCGCCACCAGCGTCGCCCCACTGGAGAGAATCGGCTCGCGCAGAGACTCCTGAATGACACGGGAGATGAAAAGCGCATCGATCCGCGCCAGGAACAGAATCTTGCGCGCCTCCTGGGGCACCCGAGACGCCGCAAGCTGATGCAAGGCTTTCCCGATCCGGTCCACTACCGCGTCTTGCGAGATCATGCGTCGGCTCTCCTGTCGATCCGTCGGCTCTTTTTTGGGGCTTCGCCCCAAACCCCACCAGGGGGATTCTCCCCCTGGACCCCACCAGGGGCCCCTGGCCCCTGGACCCCGCCACTCATGCGCCCAGGGTGATGCGCATCCGGGAAACCGCCTCGATCACCCCATCGATATCCGCTTCGTTGGTCCGATGGTTGACGATGGCGGCCCGCAAGACCACCCCTCCGGCAATTTTGGTGGTCGAGAACACCCCGTCCCCCGAAAGCTGCAACTGTTGCGCGATCCGCATGTTGAGCTCATCCTGTCTGGCAAGCTCCCAGGATTCGGGCGCGGCACTGAAACAGCAGATGTTCAGACGCACCCCCGCCGCCAGACGCAAACCCGGCGTCTCCGCAACCCGTTGCGCCATCCGCTCGGCCAGACGACAATTGCGGGTGATGGCCTGCCCGAACGCCTCGCTGCCATGAGCCCGCAACGCCGACCAGACCTTGAGCGCGCGAAAGCCACGAGACAGATCGATGCCATAATCGCAATACCAGGGCTCGCCGCTCCCGAGCCCCTGACTCTGCTGCGCCAGATAGGCCGGTCGCGCCGCGAAGGCCGCCCGATGCGTCCGTTCATCGCGCAGCAGCACGACCCCGCAATCGTACTGGACGAACATCCACTTGTGAAAATCCAACGCCAGAGAGTCGGCCCGCTCGATGCCTTGCACCAGTTCGCACCAGGGAGCCTCCGCCAATCGGGCCCAGGCTCCGAACGCCCCATCCACATGAAACCAGATCCGCTCGCGCTGACAAAAATCGGCCAGAGCATGCAACGGATCAAACAGCCCCAAATCGACCGAACCCGCCGTACCGATGACGCAAAACGGCAACAGACCGGCCTGACGATCCTCCTCCACCGCCCGGGCCAGCCGCTCCAGATCCATGCCCCCGCCGCCCGAACCGGGAATCGTCCGCAGCGCGGAGGAGCCAAGCCCGAGCAACTCCAACGCCTTGAGAGTGGCGTTATGCACGCCAGTCATGGCATAGGCGGTCAGACGGGGCAAGGCCTGAATCCCCTCCTTCCGACTGGCCGCCCCCAACGCCTGAAGCCGCGCGCAGGCCAAAGCGATCACGGTTGCCTGAGAGGTGCCGGAAACCAGAATGCCGCTCGCCCCCTCCGGAAAGCCGAAACAGCGACGACACCAGTCGATCACCTCCCGCTCGACATAGACCGCGCCATGATCCCGACCACCACAATTGCTGTTCATGGTGGCTGCGACCATCTCCGAGAGCAGTCCCTCGGCCAAACCGCTGCCATGCACCCAGCCAAAAAAACGCGGATGGGTGTTGCCGGTGGCAAACGGCAGAATCCGCCGGGACAACTCCTCCACCAACACCTCGACCCCCACCCCCCGGGTCGCCGCTCCCAGTTTCAGGGCCTCCCGGTCCGCCGCGTCGAGAGGACGCCACGGATGCTCCCGATTGGCCATGAGCCGATCCACACAGAGATCCAGCAGACGATGGGCCTGCCCGCGAAACCGCTCCCAATCCGCCGGATCCAGCAACGAAGGGGCATCCGGCGTTTGATCAAAAACATGAGTCATTCCATCGTTCCTTCCGATTCGAACCGCCACCAATGTTCCGCCAACAGCTCCACCTTGGCCAGAGCGCGCTTGGCGTCCGCGATTTCCGATTGCAGGATCGCTTCGTAGGCCCGTTCGCCCAGATAGCCGATCGTATTGAAAAAACGCGCGCCCAACACCAGACGCAGTGCCGTGATGGGTGCCCCCTCGCCTCCCAGGGTCACGGGCTGGCCCAGATGCGCCTCCAGACGCGCCAGACCCTGATCGATCCAGGTGAGACCGGGCAACAGGGCACTGACATCCCGATTCAAAGATTCAAACAGGCGTCTGCACGCCGACTCGGCCAGCAGCACCCGACGGCCATCCCGACGGCTCCCGAGCACCTGAAACGACAAAATCGACAACCGGGAAAAATCATCCGCCTCTTCCGCCCATCCCTCCAGTCCCATTTCGATGGGCAGGATGCCAGGATGCTTGACCACCTCCCGCAACAACGCCTCCCGGAACCGCTCGAAGGTCGCGCGTCGGAAGCTTTCCGGCAGACAGGAGAGCAACTCCGCCTCCATCAAGGCCGGAAGCCAACGAAATACCGGACCGAAGCCCGCCGTCGGAGCCGCGCGAAACGGCATCCGTACCGCCCAGGCCCGCGACCAGTCCGAAGCGTGTCCGATCTCCGGCCTCTCCGCGAGACTCCGCCCCACCGCACCGGCCCGATCCCGCATCGAGGCCGGCACGATCAACGCTCCCGAAAAAGGCGGCCCGGTCAGAAATTTGGAGCCGGTGATCTGGACCATCCACCCCTTGCGCACCAGATTGCCCAACGCCTCGAACGACGTGCGGGTCTGACACGCATCGACCACGATATCGACCCGATCCGGTGCCAGCGCCATCAGAGACGCCACCGCACCCATGCCCGGAGCGGTCAGACCGGTCTTCGAGGTGATCAGCACATGCGCCAGAATCCGCCGCCCCTCCCGCAGGATCGCCTCTCCGACGCGCAGGAACTCCGCATCGATTTCGGCTCCCGGACGGGGATATCCCTCCCGATCCCGAATCGGAATCTCCCGGAGGGGGATCGGCCCTTCGGGCCACAGGGCGCGCCCCTTTTCGACCGGCGTTCCCATGGCGGAGCACTCGTCGAAAAAACAGCCGCTGCCCGCCAGTTTCACGCCGCTTCCCGACTCCTCGGGAGAAACCAGCAGATTGACAAGCGGCTCATTCCCGGCGGCATGCCGGGCGACCAGCACCGCGAGCAGCTCCGTATCGGTTCCGGAAGGCAACAGGGCGACATCGGCCTCCCGCTCCTCCAGCCGCAACAGACGCAAAATTTCGCCACCGAAGGCCGACACCACCTCCCGACGCGCCTCCAGCAAGCCACGCCTGGCGATTGCGCCAGACCGCAACAGATCGCGCCGCAACAATTCGCAGAACATGAATCCATGCTCGCTGATCGCCGATGCCGTGGAGGAGGAAAAATGAACCGCCTCCGGACGGGGACGGGGCGGCACCCCATAACGATTCAGACCGCTGGCGGGATCGATCCGCAACCGGCTGTCCCCGCCCAGAACCAGAATATTTTCCAAAGGCAAAAGCAACTCGGAAGCCGGAAAGGGAGGCTCTTCGGATTGCGGACTCTCCTGGATCCCGAGGCGACCGGCCAGCCAACGCAACCGCGCCGCGTCGGGCGTGCGCCAATCCCCCCGCCACACCTCGGCCCCGTCGCCGAAACGCATCAGTTCCAGCAGGCCCCGTGCCGAAGGCTCCGGCAAGGCGTCGATCAAACAAACCCCATAACCGTACAAAAGCCCCAACCGATCCGGGCCAGGCTCTCCCAGTTCCCGATGAAAGAGCGATTCCAAAGCCCAGCGGGCTGAGGCGGCCAGCACCAGGGCGTCATTCAGCAACGCCGGGGACAACAGAATCAGACCGGATTCCGCAATCCGGAACGGCAGATCTTCCAAACCGCCCAGGGCCATGTGAGCGGGCACCACCTGGATGATCGCCGCCAGACTCGCATCCGACACAATCGCCTTGCGCAGCCGATTGTGCGGAATACGGCTCTCGATTTCAGACTCGGAGCCGATGTGACGCGCCCAACCGAAACAACCCGACCCCCGCTCGATGTGCTGGAAATAGGCCGTCAGCAACTCCGCCGCGCGGGGAATCCGGCCACCACTCGTCAGGGCGGCGCGACGTCTTTCATAATTAAAGTCATCAACATCGCGAAGCAAGAATTTTGCGCCCGGAGCGCGACTCTCTCCATCCACAGCCGAAACGGGGGAGTCGGCGTTCATGATCGCATCAGATCGCTCTCCACCTGTTTCCGCATTTCGTGAGTGGTCAGGAGTTCGATCAGGGTCAGGGCGAAGTCCATCGCCGTGCCCGGCCCACGGGAGGTGATCACCCGGCCATCCCGCACCACCGCCTCTTCCCGATAGTTCAGGGTGGGCAGATACTGGTCCGGAATGCACTCCGGATAGCTGGTAGCACTCTTGCCGTTCAGCAGACCGGCGTTGGCCAGCACCAGCGGAGCCGCGCAAATGGCGGCGATATATTTCTCTTCCCGATCCAGACGCCGCAACAGGGCATGAATGCGCGGATCTTCATCCAGATGGGTGGTTCCGGGCAGACCGCCGGGGAGCACCACCATGTCGAACGCCTCTTCCAGCACCGCGTCCAGGGTGGCATCGGGCACCAGCAGCGTGCCGCGACTGCACCGCACCGCGCCAGCCACGCCCAATCCGGCGGTGATCACCTCCACCCCGGCGCGACGCAACAGATCGATCAACGTGACCGCCTCCAGCTCTTCACACCCTTCGGCGATGGGAATCAGCACGCGCTTCATGAGGCACCTCCAGAACGGGTCGGCAGGGAACGGGATTTCAGATCCTGCAGCAGAGCCTTGACCTCGCGACGCAAGGCGTGATCCCCGGCAACGGCACGGGGTTCGCAGGAAGCGTGCGGCGGCGACGGTTGCGGCGAAGCGGGAGTAACCGCCGGAGCCGCCGGGGCCGCCGTACCGCGTTCGGCCAGATCCACCAGGGCGCGCACCGCCTCGCCCACGCTCTTGAGCCCCTTGCGCT
>JADGBU010000007.1:39234-39869 GCA_015231295.1 Magnetococcales bacterium
GCCAGCTCCAGCAGATGCTTCACGGCCAGTTCCATGGAGCCCTGCCCCTCTCCGAAGGCCCGATCCCGATATTGTTTCAGGGCGTTGCGGGTCTCCTGGGAAAGAATCACCTCGGCGGCCCGTTTGGCGGCCTCGAACTGGGCCTCGCGCAGATCACCGAACATCATCGCGCGGGTTTTCTTCACCATATGCCGGTCGAGCCAGGCACCCAGCAGAGCCGTCGCCTTGCCCTCCGAATCCGGAAGCTCGGGAATGGCGTGAAAATTCTCCAACGGCCAGCCGGAAAAGTTCATCCGACCCTTTTCCACCGCGTTCAGAATATACTCGCGCACCGCGACATAATTGGCCGCAGTCACGGAGTCGTCCGCTTCGGACTTGACGATCATACGCCCCCTGCCCCCTGTGGTCCGCCATATAAAAATATATCCATCTATCAGATAGATTGCCACCGATCATCGCTGTGCGTCAACGGGTTTTCCCCCCCGGATCACAAAAATTTACGCACCACACCCCCCCCGATCGCACCATCGGCAATGGCAACCGACGCCATGGGGTGTTATACTGGGAAAAATGGCATCATTCGGAGCCGTCGGGACGGTTCAAGACCCGCGACGATGACTTGCTCACTCCTGATC
>JADGBU010000247.1:0-3190 GCA_015231295.1 Magnetococcales bacterium
CGGCACCCTCAAGCCGGGTAACTCGATCGGCACAATGGCTGTGACGGGCAACTACGTCCAGGCCCCCGGATCGGTTTATGAGGTCGAATTCGATCCGATAAACGCGGGGGTGAGCGATCGGATTGCCGTGACTGGCGTTGCCACGCTTGGTGGCACCATCAACGCGATCAAACTTCCGGTTGCCGCGCTTTCCACTTGGGCCAACCGCTATTCGATTCTGACCGCTAACAGCCTCACTGGAAACTTTGTCTCCTCTGTGCTGAATCCCGCCGATGCCACCCTGACCACCCATTTGATGTATGGTCCCAACAACGTTGACATGATCGTGACTCGCGGTCTGAACACGCAGGCCATGACCGAAAACCAGATGGCTGTGGCCGTGGCCATAGAAAACAGTCTCAATGTCGGCACGCAATACAACGTGATCGGCAGCGGTCTCGATGCTCTGTACAACCTCAGTTCCATCCAGGTGCAGGATGCCTTGGGCAAGGCTGCGGGTGCTGTACACAGCAATGCCATAAGTGCTGAACAAGATACCCATCGCGCCTTTGAACGGGCGATCAGCGATCATCTGTTCCACCACCAGAACCAAACGTTGACCTCGACGGTCTCCGGTCTCAACGGTGGTGATGTCATGGACAAGTCGACCAATGTTTGGGTCAGAGGCGTTGGACAATGGGGCACAGGCAAGGCTGATGGCAACTCCGCCGGATACAGCCAGAACATGAGCGGCGTGCTTGGTGGTCTTGATTTCAGAATCGCGAGGCAAGCCATCATGGGCGTCAGTGTCGGTTACTCAGGGGGCAATCTGGATGGCGACGACGCATCCCACCTCGACCTGACCAGTTTTTATACGAGCGCCTATGGCCGCATGGATGTCAACCACTTCTTCTTCAACGGGAATATCGGCTTTGCGAAGAACATCTATGATTCACGTCGCAATACCTTGAGTGGTACTGCTGTCGGACAATCGGATGGCACGGATCTTTTTGGCGGCGTCGATGTGGGCTACCACTTTGACATCGGCAAAAACACGGCCATTGAGCCACGGGTGGGCCTTGGGTTCAACCGTATTCAGCAGGATGGCATGAAGGAGACCGGCGGAGGCAATCTCAACCTGGAAGTCAGTAAAAAAACTTTGAATTCGACGCACTCCACCGTCGGCTTCCGAGCCATCCATACGGTCAAGAAGGCAGATCTCTCCTACGAACCGGAGTTGCGGATGCGTTGGGATCATGACTTCGGTGACAACGCGACCGGAACGACCGCCACCATTGCCGGTCAACCCTTTCAAAGCTTTGGAGTGGATCGTGGCCGCGATGCCATCGTCGGTGGCGTCGGGTTGACTGTGACCACCAAGGATCATTTGAAACTGTCGGTTGGATACGACTATGAAGGTCGTGGAGAATCCGGTTCCCACAACATCATGTTAAATATCAGCAAATCCTTCTAAGGTGCGGCATTGTGGAACGGCAGACTTTGCCGTTCCACAATGCCGCCACGGCACACGCAGGAGCCAATCTTCTGCGATATTATTCAACTCAAACAATCAGGAGTCACTCATGTCGAAGCAATCCCTCTTCTCCTTGCGCGCGATCATGCTGTCTGGATTCAGCATGGCAATTATCGGCGCGGTCACCTTTCTGGCCAACGATTTGGCCACCGCCAGCAGCAGTGCGGCCAAGGACAGTTTGGTCAAGGATAGTTTGGTCAAGGAAGTACCAAAAAAAGTGATCCCGGAGAGCTCGAAAGACACCAAAACTTCCCAGAAGTTGTGGGCCATGGTGTGCGAGGAGGATAAGGAGAAAAAGAGGAAAAATTGTTTCGCAAGCCAGGACCACAGCACGAATGAAGGAAAATTGGCGTTGCGTTTCTCATTCGGTTATATGGACAGCGAAAGGAAACCATTTATCATTACGTTGTTGCCGCTTGGCATCAATCTTCCGTCCGGGGTCGTGGTCAAGATCGACGAGAGCAAGCTGATTCCTCTGGTCCTGCAACATTGCACCCCGGATGGTTGTCTGGGGGCTGTCCAACTGAGTTCCACCCAAACCGATGAATTGTTCAAGGCCAAGGAGGTTTCTGTGATCATGCTGCCCAGTGGCGCCACGCAGCCCATCTCCTTCAACGTGAACATGGAGGGGTTCGTCAAGGAGGTCAAGTTGCTGCCGTGAACTTGAGGGGTGGTGCCTCTCTTTGCTGAATTGTATGGCCCTGTGTGCCTTTTTGGCGCTCGGGTCTCTTGGGAAGGGCTTCAAGATCATACATAAAAACCAAAACCGGTCTGCGGAATAATTTTCGTGATAGACGATTTACCTTGGAGCGAGGATTCCCCCCTCTCCAAAGTGAATCGTCTATTATTTCCATTCTGTCTGATGTGTCGGCCCGTTTCATGTCCCGATATCTCAGCCCGAGATTCTGTAGGCAAGGCATTTCAAACTAGGTTTGAAACATTCGTGCCCGGCTTTCGAATGCATGGGCGGCGACAACAAAGTCTTGCTCGGGTGATTTTTAATTGATCCGTTGAACGTTTTTACAATATTCTTGAGTCTGAATAGATGCCGGCATGCAGCAATGTTGTTTCAATTTAGTTTGAAACATGGAGACAGTCGTGAGTGTCAAAATTCTTGTTGTCGATAACGATGATTTGATTCAAAGTTTGGTTCCTGTTGTAGTTTCTGGATCTGACCACACCACCATCGTCGCCACCTCCTTGCAGATGGCCATGGGGGTATTGCGCGAACACAGTTTCGATCTGGTCATTACCGTCCTTTATCTGCCTGATGGTTCTGGATTGCAGTTGCTGGACGAGATTCAGAAAAAATATGGCCGAACCAACATCATTGTCATCACCAGTTTTCCAGACATCGAAATGGTGCGTAAGGCCTTGCGGGAGGGAGCCTTCGATTATCTGATCAAACCGATGATGCCTTCGGAATGCACTGATGTATCAGATCGCATCATCGAACGACAACGCCTTCAAGAAGATCGAGAGGTGTTGGACAATCGCCTGGAAGCGATTTTTCGAGGCGTCGATGACGCCATCGTCGTGCTGGAGGAGGGATGGCGTATTGTCCAGGTCAATTCCGCAGCCACCCGACTGCTGGGTCTGGGGCCATCCTCCATCAACCAATTATTGAAGGCCGAAACCACTTGGCTTTTTCCCACCGTGGAACCCCTGCTGCAACAG
>JADGBU010000247.1:3764-4432 GCA_015231295.1 Magnetococcales bacterium
CCCATCAAGGTGGATGTGCGCGTGGTGACCGCCACCCATCGCAGGCTGTCGGAATTGGTGCGGGAGGGGCGGTTCCGCGAGGATCTCTACTATCGGCTCAAGGTGGTGGAAATTCACATGCCGCCGTTGCGGGAACACAAGATCGATCTGCCCATTCTGGTCGATCATTTTCTGGCCAAATTCAACGCCCGTCTGAAACGGGCGGTCAAAGGGGTGAGCGAGGAGGTCATGATGGCTCTCGTGGAGTACAATTGGCCTGGCAACGTGCGCGAACTGGGACATGTGCTGGAACATGCCATGGTGATGTCGCCACAGTCCATCCTGGTCTGGTCCAATTTGCCGCCCGATTTTCGTCATATCGTAATCATCCCGAAAAAGACGCAACAGACGACCGGTCGTGGCGGACGCCCCTTGAGCAGCGGTCAACCCGCCGGCACTGGGCCAGATCGGGAAACGATTTTACAGTGTTTGGTGGATTCCCATTGGCAGTTGCAGGTGGCAGCCTCGCGGTTGAAGATCAGTCGCAGCACCTTGTGGCGGCGGATGAAGACCATGGGATTGCACCATTTCATGAAATCGGAGAAAAGCAAGGATTGAAGAGTACCGTGAGGCGCCAGTCAAGTCCAATAAATGCTGTAAATTTCCTTCGGTCTGGTTGATGTCGTATG
>JADGBU010000248.1 GCA_015231295.1 Magnetococcales bacterium
ACCCTGAATCAATCCAAGGCCGTCCCGCAAATTCTGACTCAACTGGCTCCGGAGTTTTATCCCCGTTGATCGGGGTCCAGGGGCCATTGGCCCCTAGTGGGATCCAAACATAAAAAAAATCAACACCCTGGGGGATGAATCCCCCAGTCCCCCTCTTTTCTTTCACTGGTTGACATCCCCCTCCACCCGGACCGTTCCGATCACTTCATTGCCCCGTCCCCGATACTCCAGTTTGCTGAAGCTGAACAGAATCGCCATGGCGATGCCGCGTCCATGGGTATCGAAGGCCCGTTCCGGCCTGAGCGTTTCGTAGGCGCGCCAATCGAACCCCTCCCCTTCATCCACGATGCGAAACCGAATCTCTCCGGGCACGCGCTCGATGCAGATCCGCACCCGCTTTCCGGCATTTTCCGGCAGGGCCAGACGCTGCTCCACCAACTGCTCCAGGCCATCGAAGGTGGTCATGGCCTTGGATTTCTCCTCATAGGTGATGCCGAGATTGCCGTGTTCGACCGCATTGATCAACAACTCCGACAGCCCCATCACCACCTGATCCGGATCGGGACAGATCTGGGCCAGAGAAGCGGCCAGGGATTTGGCCTCCTCCAGGGTACGCAACCGGAACTCCCCCTCCCAGATCATCGACAGGGCGTCCTGGGTCTGCAACGCCGCGCTCCGCAACGCCCGATGGCGGGCATGATCGGCCACCGCCGCCCGAATGATGGCCAGCAGAGTGCGACGGTCGAAGGGTTTGGTCAGATAATAAAAGGCCCCGGCCTGAATCCCATCCAGAATATCCACCGCCGAGGACATCGAGGTCTGCATGATCACCGGAATCCCCTGCAAGACCGAATGTCCCTTGATCCGCTTCAACACTTCCATCCCATCCATGTGGGGCATGATCCGGTCCAGCAGCACTGCCGTATAGATTCTGGGATTTTGCGCCAGTTTGCTCCAGGCCTCGACCCCATCGCTGGCGACATGCGCCTGATACCCGGCGTCCTGAATGTTGGCAACCAGAATTTCCCGGCTGATCGCATCGTCATCCACCACGAGAATGATCGTTGATTCGTGCATAGGTGCCTTTGGTTTGTTTAGGAAACGTCAAAGCCAATCAAATCCGACATTCTTATATTATAAAATATCATAAATGTACAGGTTGCAAGAAAAGCATAAATCAACACTGGACAAATGGCTGAAAGATCAAGGAAACTGATACGACAGAATCCATTCAAACGGAACTCAGGTTCGGGAGGGTCGAGGCCATGAAACGCAGAACATTCATTCAATCCGCCGCGCTGCTGGCAACCAGCGGTCTGCCCGTCGTCGCGGGCGCGCTTCCGGCAGAGACGGAAAACCCCGGCAAGGAAAAGGCCCGTGTCCGCGCCTATCGTCCGCTGGGCAAGACCGGCATCCAGATGGGAGACATCTCCTTCGGAGCGGGTCGGCTGTCGTCGAGCGCGCTGGTGTTGCGCGCCCTCGACCGGGGCATGAACTACATCGACACCGCCCCGGACTACGGACAGAGCGAAGACCATATCGGCGAAGCCCTGCGAAAAGCCAAAGGACGGGACAAGATTCATATCGCCTCGAAATATTGTCAGCCCATGGCGTATCAGGCGGGCAAGAGCCATCTGCAGATGGGATCGAAGGAGGCGGATTACATCGCGGCGGTGGAAAACAGCCTCAAACGCCTGGGCACCGACTATCTGGATACGGTATTCGTCCACGCCATCGGGGAAACCGCCGATTTCGAGGCGGAAAAAAATCGCATGCTGGACCCGGAAATGCTCGCCGCCACCCAGACTCTCAAAAAAGCGGGCAAGATTCGTTTTCTGGCCGTCTCCTCGCATGGTCCCAACCATATGGAACGACTGCTGACGGAAGCGGTTCACTCGGGCCATTTCGATTACATCATGCCGGCGTTCAACTTCATGAAGTTCCCCAAGGTTCCCGAGGTGCTCAAGGCGGCCAAGAGCCGGGGCGTGGGCGTGGTGGCGATGAAGGTGCTGGCCGGAGCCAAAGAAGGCGGCATGAAACTCGATCCGGGTCAATTCGAACAGGCCGCGTTCAAGTGGGCGCTCTCCCACGAGGAGATCAGCGGATTGGTGATCACCATTCAATCGGCCCAGGATCTGGATCTCTATCTGCCCGCCTCGGGTCAAACGCTGAGCGCGGCGGATCAACGGGTGCTGGACCACTACGCGGCCCTGCACGGGACGAATTACTGCCGCACCGGCTGCGGGGAGTGTCTGGGCTCCTGTCCCGAAGGGGTGGATGTGGCTTCCATTCTGCGTCATCAGATGTACTTTGAAGATTACGGAGATGAAAAACGGGCCATGCAGGCCTATGCCACCATGACCCCCAATGCAAGCGTATGCGAAGCGTGTGCCGATTCCGCCTGCGATCGGGCTTGTTCCTACGGTCTGGCGGTGAGCGCGAAGCTTCAGGCGGCCCATCGCACCCTCTCGATGCCCGTCGCCGCCTGAAACATGAACGGCGCGCCCCTCCCCTCTGTGCCCCTGCGTCGGCTCCGGGCGGGACTGCTCGCCCTGCTGCCGCTGATCGCCGGAGGCCTCTATCTGGATGGTCAACGGTATGATCCGGGATTGCTCGATTTCAAACAGGCCGCCGCCAGACTCTCTCCGCTGGCGGCCCTGTTTCCCGAGCGGGTCGAGGGGCTGGTCCGACTGGGAGAGATCCGACGGTTCAATCCGGAAACGCTCCACGAGTATGTCAACGGGCACGCCGAATTTTTCATCGCGGCGGGTTTCAAGGAGCTGCTGGTGGCGGAGTACGGATTGTCGGGAGAAGGGGCGCGTCCCCGGATCGTGGTGGATCTCTACGACATGGGCAAGCCGCTGTTCGCCTTCGGGGTGCTCACCGGCGAAGGGGGAAACGACGGCGGCGAGGTGGGCGTCGGCGAGATGGGATTCGTCGAACCCAGAGGCTTGCGCTTCATCGCCGGAGCCCATTATGTCAAGATGACCGCCTTCGACGACGAGGCTCCCCTCAAGGGAGTCGGCGTCGCTCTGGTCAACGCCCTGGGAAAACGCGGCGGAGACAAGATGAGCGGATTCCGTTTTCCGGAGTTCGGAACCGTGGTGGCGACCCAGTTCATCAAGGAAAACTATCGGGGATTGGACTTTTTCGATCAGGTGCTCGAACGCACCTTCGAGCGGGATGGGGTGAAATTCCAGACCTTTCAGGTACTCGCCCCGGAAACGCAGCTCCGGGAGCTCTCCTCCCGGTTGCTGCGCTTTCTCCAGGGGGAGGAGATCCCGGTCGAACCCCTGGAAAAAGAGGGCTCGACCCTGTATCAAGTCCGCGATCCCTATGAAGGGGAGTGGTTTTTTCTGCAAACCCGGGAGCGGTTGATCGGAGCGTTCGGGATTTCCCTGGACGCGGTGTGGCCCCCATTGAAGGAGTTTCTCGATCATGGCCAGGAGAGGGGATCAGGAGATCGTTCGTGATACCGAACCGCTCCTCGGACGCCGGGCGTTTCTGGGACGGGTGATCGGATTGTCGGGCGTGGCGGCGGGTCTGGGGATCGGCGGCTATCTGACCTACAGCGACGAACCGATCCGGAAGGGTGCGGAAGCGGTGGCCCGCTTCAAGGATTTTCGCGTTCCCGCCGACCCCTTGCGTCCGGTGATGGCGGTGGTGCGCGGCTCCCGCGTCGAGGCGATGACGCGAGAGGCTCTGGATAAACTGGGCGGCATCGGACGCTTCGTCAACCGGGGAGATCGGGTGCTGCTGAAACCCAATGTCGGTTGGGATCGTCAACCGGAACAGGCGGCCAATACCGGTCCGGAACTGGTGGCGGCGATGGTGCGGCTGTGTCGGGAGGCGGGAGCCGCCTCGGTGTGGGTGACGGATGTCTCCCTGAACGATCCGAAACGCTGTTTTTCCCGCTCGGGCATCGAGGCCGCCACCCTGACGGCGGGAGGAGAGCTGCGCCTGCCGGGTCGGGATGACTTCGTGGCCACGGATATGGGCGGCAAGGTGCTGAAAGTCTGGCCGGTGGCCCGATTTTTCCACGAGGTGGACAAGGTGATCAATCTGCCCATCGTCAAGCATCACTCGTTATCCGGCTGCACCCTGGCGATGAAAAACTGGTATGGGGTGATCGGAGGACAACGCAATCGGCTGCATCAGGCGATTCACGATTCGATCGTGGATCTGGCCGCCGCCGTGCGCCCCACCCTGACGGTGATGGATGCCACCCGGGTGCTCAAGCGCAATGGTCCCACCGGCGGCAATCCGGCGGATGTGGTCCGCGAAGAGACCCTCATCGCCTCTCTGGACGAGGTGGCCCTGGACAGCTTCTGTCTGGGATTCCTGGAGCTGACACCCGAGGCGATTCCCTTTCTGGCGTTGGCTCAGGT
>JADGBU010000249.1 GCA_015231295.1 Magnetococcales bacterium
TTTCTGTCAATTTTCAAACGGTGCGCGCTGCGAAAAACCGCATCGGGAGCAAGCATATGCAATTATCGTACCGTTCGATAATTTTTTGATCGCTTCTTACCCATCTTTCCCATCAAGCATACACTCACAAACTTTTGCCCACCGTATAACCGTAATAGATAAACCGCCTCACTTACTCTTGCCAATTTTGCTTAAAATTCGATCACTCATAGGCTCCGCATGAATACCTGAACTCAAAGCAGATTCTGGCCAATCTTGATCTAGATCAAAGTTCAACCCAGAATGGGAATCCATCGGTTTTCAAATCTTTCCGGATTCAGGCATTTTTTAAAGTATAATTGCGACACATAAAAAATCTACAGAATAGCATGTCGTTATATTGACTACAAAAAATATCAGGATTGATGATTGATTTGTCGTCATGAAACTGCTAACGTATATTCCTGAAAGGGTGTATAAAAAAGAATCAATTTTGCAATAGTATCGAAACAAAGCTCCTGTACCCATATTTTTCAAACGACAACAGAATGGCTTACATGTCGAGAAGGAATCATCATGCAACGATTCATGATCAACGTTCTTGATTTAACTACCTCCATCTCCCGTGCCATGGACATGGTCAGCCCGGTCATCATGGGTCATCACCAGCGGGTCGCCTATCTGTCTTACGCCCTGGGACGGGCCATGGAGACCTCACCCGAGCGTCTTGCATTGATCGTGCTGTCGGCCAGTCTGCACGACATCGGCGCCATGAGTCTATTGGACCGCAAGCGCGCCCTGGACTTCGAAGAAAAAAACCACCATGTGCATGCCGAGATGGGATACAACCATCTCAAGGATTTTCCGCTGTTCTCCTCGGTCGCGAATGTGGTGCGCTATCACCACCACCCCTGGAACTTCTACTCCGACGACAACAGCGACGATACCATTCCGGAAGCCGCCCATATCCTGCATCTGGCGGATCGCATCGATGTGCTGGTGGACTATTCGCGCAATCTTTTGGAACAGGCCGACACGATTCGCGCCACGGTGCTGCCCATGTCCGGCACGGTGTTTTCCCCTTTGGTGATCGATGCCTTCCATGCTCAATCCATCAAGGAGAGTTTCTGGCTGGAACTGCTCTCCGCCACCCAGACCGATCATGCGTTCCGCAACATCCCGGAGATCCACGCGGACTGGAGTTTGTTGAATATCGTCGAATTTTCCTGGTTCATGGCCCGGTTGATCGACTTTCGCTGCTCGTTCACCGCGACCCACTCCAGCGGGGTGTCAGCGGTGGCGGAATGGTTGGCCAATCTGGTCGGATTTTCCCAAAACGAATGCCAGATGATGATGATCGCCGGCTTTCTGCACGACATCGGCAAGCTGGGAGTTCCCACAGAATTGATCAACAAAAACGGTAAACTGACCGATGAAGAGTTCAATCAGGTCAAACCCCACGCCTATCTGACCCGCAAGATCCTCGCCCCCTTGAAAAACCTGCCCGGACTCGTGGACTGGTGTTCCTTCCATCACGAACGTCTGGACGGCTCCGGATATCCCTATCGTCTCGACTCCCAGCAAATCCCCCTGGGCGCCAAAATCCTCGCGGTAGCCGACATCTTCACGGCCCTGATCGAAGACCGGCCCTACCGAAAAGGCCTGAAGATCACAAAAGCTTTGGAAATCATCCAGGATCAGGTCAAAAACGGTCTGCTGGACCATCGGGTGGTCTCGCTGTTATCCGAAGAGGCGGAAATGGCCAAATATGTCTGCCTCACCTCCCAAAAATACGCGCAGACCCGCTACCGCGATTTCTTCGACGCCCTGCCGGAATGCCTCCAGGCTCCCCGTTACGATGCGTAAGGGGAGTCAGCGGTCGATGTCGGCAGTCCAACTCAGCAACGCGCAACGCACACAACGCCTTGGCATGCCAACGCGAAACCGGAGACCCTGCTCCCAAGGCATCCTGACGCTGATCGGGAGCGGATGGATCGGAACAGGCGTGATCTTCACGCTGTCGGTGTGGCTGCTGCTGGTCGTCTCATCCTCCGGGGAACGCTGGTTGGCAGGGGCCGTGAGTCTGGTATCCGGCGTGTTGACCGTGGGTCTGCTGCTCGGGGGTCGCCATCTCAAGAAACAGTTCCAACACCTGATCACCACACTCGACAATCTGGCCACTGGAGACCTGCAACAACGCATGGAACCGGGCATCAAACCGGGATTCAGCGCGGAGTTGGCCATCATCGGAGCGCGGGTCAACACCGTGATCGGCAGCCTGGCCCACATGATCCACACCATCGATCTGCAATCGGAAACCACCAAGGGGATCACCGAAGCGCTCCTGAACGCCAAATCCAGCCTGGACGCGGACTCCACCACCACGTTGGAGCTGTCCAACCGAGTGGTCAACGAAAACAATCAGCTCGACACGGAAACCTTGCAAGTCAAAACCGGCATCGAACAGGTCACCCTCAACATGGAGAGCATCGGAGCCGCCTCCTCGCGGCTGTCGGACAGCGTCTCCGCCATTGCCAACTCCTCGGAAATCACCAGCCGCAACGCCGGAATCATGGCCGACACCTCCGAAACCATGCGCAGCCATCTGGGGGATGTGGAAACCCATCTGGACACCATCGACGCCACCACCCATTCGGTCAGTCAGGCGTTTTCGGATATCCGTCAGGGCATGCAGACCATCACCGAACGCTGCCAGCAGGCGGAAACCGAAACCGCCGCCGCCGAACAGCTTTCCAGGGACAACGCGGTGCGCATGGACGAACTGGCCGAAGCCGCCACCCAGATCCAGTCCATGGTGGATGTGATCGACACCATCGCCAGTCAGACCAACATGCTGGCCCTCAACGCCGCCATCGAGGCCGCCGGAGCCGGGGATGCGGGACGGGGATTCGCCGTGGTGGCCGGAGAGGTCAAGGAGCTGGCCAACCAGACCGCCACAGCCACCAACACCATCTCGCAGTTGATCCAGAACATCCAGAAACGGGCCGGGGATACCCTCTCCAGCACCCAACAACTGGATCAGGCGATCCGCATCGTTTCCCAGTTCAACGGTGAAATCCTGGAGCTGATCGATCAACAAAACGGTTCCATGGAGACCGCCGTGACTGCGGTCTCCCAGGTGGCCCATCTGTCCGAAGAGGTCACCGGTCAGGTGGACGCCCTCGCCCGCTCGGCCACGGAGGTGGCGGAACTGGCCCGCAACACCGCCGGCGAAACCGCCACCATCGCCGACTCCGCCCAGGAAATGGCCCTGGAGGCCTGCAGGGTGGTGGACGAAATCCTGGCCGCCCGGGAGAGCAGTCAATCCGTGCGGGCCGCAGTGGAAAAAATCTTCATCTCCTCGGTGGATGTGCAGAAACTGATGCTGCAATCCACCGACTCCATGGGTCACCTCAAAGGGGTGATCCAGCACGCGGCCCTGCTGATCGAAAGCATGGCCGAAACCAGCCAGGCCCTGGAAAGCGCCAAACGGGGCATTCTGGTGAGTCAGCCGCTCTTTTCCATCCAGGAAAAGAAACGCTTTCACCTCGACTGGATGCAACAGTTGGAACAGAGCCTGCGGGGGGGCGAAAAACCGGTGATCACTCCGAAAAGCTGTGATTTCTGCCGCTGGATGCACCCCTTCCAACGCAGCCTGAAACAGCCCCTGCCGCTGATGGATGAGGTCATCGCCAGTCACGAACGATTGCACCATCTGGTGGACGCCGCGCTCTGCCAGGAGTTCGACCCCGCCGAAACCGACATCAACCCGCTGGCCCCCATCCACCGGCAACGCCGCACCCTGTTCAATCTGCTGGATCAACTCTATCTGGTGGAAACCGGAGAGGGGAGCGCACACCTGGAACTGGTGACCTGGAACGCCAGTCTCTACCTGGGGATCGCCCAGTTGGACGAGGATCATCGGGTGTTGGTGAAGATGATCAATCAGATCTATCGCGCCATCAAGACCGGTCAGGGTCAGGCCCAGGTCAACACCATCCTGGACGGCCTGATCGACTACACCACCACCCATTTCAAACGAGAAGAGGCGCTGTTCACCCAGCACGACTATCCGGATCGGGCCGAACACCTGCAAAAACACACCAAATTGGTCAACGAAGTGCTGCAATTCCGCACCCAGTTGCAGCAGGGAGAAGAGATCGTCGGGCTGGAGATTCTCCACTTCCTCCGGGACTGGCTGATCCACCACATCAAAGGCACCGACCTGCGCTACGCCCCCTATCTGCGCAGCCGAGGCGTGCGCTGAAACCAGACAGAACCCCGTCGAATCGAAAGAGGTGGCTCGTCTGCGAAGACGCCTGTCATGATCCCTCTTGGCCCAGGAGCAAAAACCGACTATCCTACCCGCCATGCATACTC
>JADGBU010000250.1 GCA_015231295.1 Magnetococcales bacterium
AGGCCAGAACCGGAACGGCCTTCATCCATGGACGAGGTGTAGCTTATTTCTGTCCGGTTCCTGTCCTTGATTTGGGGTCCACCTCAGGCGGCGGCGAAAGAGCGATAATAGTGATCCGCCGGATTGGCCGCGATGGAGTAGAACAGAATATTGCGAATCCCGGCCACCGGGGTTTGGCCTTGTCGATACAGCCGGGTGATGTCCGAGGCCACTTCCGGCTCATGCCAGAAGGAGTAACGGCGCTCCTGGGGTTGCCGGGTGACCAGGGGATCGCCATGGAATCCCCCCTTGGACAGCGCCTGGAAATCGAACGCGAAGGCGTCCTGATAGACATGATGCGGCTCCAGCAGGCCCCGTTTGCGTTGCCAACTGAAGCGGATCATCTCGTCCACATAGCGGGTCAGGGCCTCGTCCAGCCGTCCGGTCCGTTCCAGCAGGGCCAACAGACCCCGCCGGGCGATGTCGTGCAACTGATCCCCGCAGGTGAACACCGCCAGGGCGCGGTTGGTGGCCAGACTGTTTTCGTGCTCCACCTCGGCATACTGTTCCAGGTTGCCGGGGGTCTGGATGAAGGCTTCCAGCTTCTCCTGGGACTCCCACAACTCTTTTTCGATCGACGCCTGCAACCCCTGATAGATGGCCCGCAACTCCCGGGGATACTCCTCCAGCAGATCATGACAGGCCAGGACGAAATCGAACATCGACAGACCTAGATGCTCCAGCAGTCCTTCCACTTCCAGGAAATAGTGATCGTTGTAAAAGACCTCCACCGACAGATCGAACAGACGACAATACAGATAAGCCTCGTAATCCATGCTGTCGCTTTCCACGATGATTTCGCCGATTTCGGCAATCGGAACCCGCTCGCCGTCCAGTTGGTAATGACCGAAGTTGCGGGGCAGCACCCGGAAGCGGGTCTTCAAGCCGAACTGCTGCCGATGGGACGCCGTTTCGATCTCGGTGCCGGTGAGCAACAGCAGGGTGTACATCCGGATCCGGGAGATGCCCCCTTCGATGATCTCGCGCACGGTATGCAGGTGATCGGCGCGACTGTCTCCCGGCAGATTGAGAATGATCTCGGAGTTGGTGCCCTTGTTGTACGCGCTGGTGGCCCGGGCGGTGGCGAACAGTTGTCCGGTGGAGATGTTGCGCCGCTTGATGTTGCGCAACACATTCTCGGAGGTGCTTTGCAATGCGGCGCTGTACCAGACCGTGCCGTATTTGAGTTGCTTGACCGCGTTCAAGATGGTCTCCACCCGGTTCTTGCCCAGGGAGGTGTCGATGCGGATCGGCCAGCCGAACTCGTCTTGCACCCGACGAATCGCCGCGCAGGCTTCCACGTCCTGGGAGAACATGCCGAAATTGGAATCCGCCAGATGCAGCGTGATCTCCTTGTCGGGAATCCGCGCCGCGATGTAGCGCAGTTCGGCTTCAAAGCGGGTGATGTCGTAGTGGCGGATCTTGTTGTAATAGTCATCCCCTTCGCTGCAATAGGTGCAGGCGAAGGGACACCCCCGGGCCAGTTGCAGCAAGGGACTCAAATGTTGCGGAAAGAAGTGGTCCAGCAAGCCGTCCAGGTAGGGTGAGGGAATCCGGTTCAGATCCGTCAGCCGTTTGGGGGTGGGATGGGTGACCAGTTGGCCTCGATGCAGATAATGGCATCCCGGCAACGCCTGACCGGAAGCCTTCAGTCGCTCCGGGTCGTTGTCTGCCGCCATCAACCGTCCCAGCAGTTCGGCGAAGGGAACCTCGCCTTCTCCCACCACATAAAAATCCAGCCAGGGCCGGGTCTGGAAGAACTCCAATTGTTTGTTCGGTTCCAAAGGATAGTTGGGTCCACCCAGAATGACGATGGTGCGGGGATGGCGTTGTTTCAGACGCACCAGCAGGGCTTCGGTCAGTTTGGCGTTCCAGACGTAACTGGAGATGGCGACGATGGTCGGGGCCGCCTCCAGACTGGTCTGGAAAAAGGTCTCGGCGGACTTGAAGATATGAAATCTGTGACTCGTCTTGAACGCCCGATGGGCATAGGCCGCCACCGTGCCCACACCCAGGGGAAAGGTGCGGAAGGTGTTGCTGTGATGGCTGAAATCGCCCATCCAGACCGGGATCAACGGGGATGTCGTATCGTTCATGACCAGGGCACCACTCCATAAAGTTCAAAGAATTCCTGCCAGAACCGGGAATCGGCCAAAGCCTGACGGTGCCTGCCCATGGCCCACTCGTGCCGGGGCCAGTCGTTCGACCGTTTGGCGCATTCGGCGTGAATCATCCAGGAGACCGGATCCATGGGATAGGCCCGCAGGGTATCTTCGGTCATGCGCAGCATCCGTTCCGGCTGCCCGGTCGGTCCCAGATTGACATTGTTCAGCAGGTTGACGAACACGGTGAAAAAGACGTGAAACTGCTGGATCTCCTCCCGCGTGGCCGGTTTGGTTGGATCCAGGGCGCGAAAATCGATCACCTTGGCGAACTTGTCGTCATAGCTCTTCTTCTGGTAGGCCAGATCCCGCCCCGGACTGGCCAAGGTGGCGTTGCGTTGTCCCAGGCGTCGGGTGGTCTGTTCGTCTTGTCGTTCGGACAGTTCCTTGTGAATCGGGGTGTTTTGCAGCGGGATCAACACGGTGCAGGCGCACCAGTCGATTTGCAACCGGCGGGCGTACTCGAAGGTGTTCAGCAGTTCGCCGATGGTCTCGTCCGGGTAACCCAGCATGAAATTGGCATGGATCCAGATGCGGGGATGTCGGGTTTTCAGCAGTTCGCACACCTGTTTGACCTTGCTCAACGAGACCGGCTTGCGCAACTGCTTGAGCCGGGCCACGCTGCCGGACTCCACCCCGAAGCCTACATGCCGGAATCCGGCGTCGTCCAGGGCCTGGGCGATGGTGGCGTCGATGGAGCTGGCCATCAAAGCGTTGATGCACGAAAAGGTCAGATCCGGCAGGCGCATGGCGGCGATGGCCTGGAGCAGGGCCAGCGCCTGATCGGGATGGGCGAGAAAGTCGTCATCCACCCATTCGATGTGCCGCACCTGCTTCTCGTGGTACAAAAAGGCGATTTCCGCCGCCACATCCTCGAAGCCTCTGGGACGCACCCCGCGACCATTGTATTCCGCCACCTGACAAAAGGTGCAACGCGCCCGACATCCCCGCACATTCAAGACATTGGCAAAGAGTTTCTCTTCTCCCGCCAGCAGCCGCACCCAGACACTCGGCGCTCCGGCCCGGGAATAGTCGGGCAGGTTCACCTTGCGATACTCTTCCCGGATGTCCAATGTGGGGGGTTGCTGAAACCGTTCCGGCAGCCGATGGGTGATCCCCTCGTGGCGAAACACCAGATTGACCCACTCGTCCGGGCCTGTGGGGGGAACCCAGGGTTGTCCGGTCTGCACCGACTCCCACAACGCCAGCAGCCGCACCAGGGTGAATTCCGCCTCCCGTTTGACCACCAGATCCACCCATCCCTCCACCAGCGACTCGGCGTCGAAGGAGGCCTGCACCCCGCCGGCCACCAGAAACACCCCTCGGGCCTTGAGCCGTTTCATGATTTCCAGGGCCGGTTGTTCGGCGGAGACGAACATCCACGAGACCCCGTACAGGGCGCAACCGGTGGGAATGGTCTCCATCAGGTGGTCATAGCCGTGGGGCTGTTCCAATACCGCCTGCAAGAGATTTTCGGTGTTCAGGTCCACGATGCGCACCCGCCAGCCGCTGAGATGCTGGTGGACCGCCGCTGCCAGACAGAGCAGACCATAGGGAATGTGGGTCATGTACCGGCGCGCCTTGGCAATGGCGGGCTGGATCGTCTCCGCGTCGTGAAACGGCGGCACGATCAGACAAATTTCCCGGTTGCCCAAAGGCTTTTGCCGCAGCAGGGCGGTCAGGGGGGTGAGAAAGTCGGTCGGATCGGGAGGCATGGGGATTACAACGCTCCGGAAAGTTGTGCCAGCAGTCGCATGGCCGCCTGGTTGGCGTGGAGATCGTGACGGGCATCGTACTGGGGTGGCAGGGTGAGCCATTCCCGGAAATACATCATCCGGAAGAACTCCTGAATCAGCCGGAACCCTTGACCGAGCTCCTGCCGGGCCGGGACGCTGATGGTCGGATCATCGGAAAAATAGAGCGGATGTTTGGCGTTCAGGGTTGCTGCGGCCATGGTCAATGCGCTGAAATCGAAGCATGTTTCGTTTCGTGCCCGCTCCAGTCCCAACTGTCTGGCCAAGGTCGCGTCGTGGGGATGGAGATTGGCGAAGTGGAGGGCGGACCAGACGAAGGTCTTGAAACCCGTCAGCCAGTTGGCAAACCGCAGGGGAT
>JADGBU010000251.1 GCA_015231295.1 Magnetococcales bacterium
ATCTGCGCCGTCATCCGGGTCGAGATCGACATGCCCGCCGCATCATCCTTGGCACTGTTGATCCGCAATCCCGAGGAGAGACGCTGAAAGGTGGTTCCCAAGGCCGAGGTGGAACGCATCAGATTGCGCTGGGCGGTCAAAGCGGTGACATTGGTTGCGATCGAAAAAGCCATTGTAATTCTCCTGTCCCTGAGGGGGGAGCGCACTCCCCCCATGAATGTTACCTTCCATGGTCAAATTTGGGTCACTCTTTCTGATTCCGGGGCCGACCCGACCCCCCCATCCCTTGCATCAAGGGGGATCGATCAGCGTCCCAGCAGTTGGAGCGCGATCTGCGGCTGCTGATTGGCCTGGGCCAGAATCGCCGTGCCGGCCTGCTGCAAAATCGAGTTGCGGGTCAGATCGGCGCTTTCCGCCGCGATATCGGCATCCACGATCCGGGAGCGGGCCGCCGAGGTGTTCTCCGACACATTGCTCAGATTGGCGATCACCATCTCAAAGCGATTCTGATAGGCTCCCAGACTCGCCCGAATGTCGGAGACCGAATCCAACGCCCGGTCGATGCGGGCCAGGGTGGCATTGGCACTCCCCTGGGTGCTGACGTTGATGGCTCCCGCCACGCCCGCCGCCGTCATCGAGAGCAACGAGGTGGTCGTGGTGCGATCGACCGTCACCGCGATGGTCTGATTCTGATTCGCACCCACCTGAAACACCTTGCTGGTCTCCCAGGCACCGCTCAACAGCACCTGATTGTTGAACTCGGTCTGCGTGGCGATGCGATCGATCTCGGAGAGCAGTTGATCGATCTCCTTCTGCAAGGCCGCCCGATCCGTGGAGTTCATGGTATCGTTGGCCGCCTCCACCGCCAGCTCACGAATCCGCTGCAAGGCGTTGGTGGTTTCGTCCAGGGCCCCTTCGGCCACCTGCATCATCGAAATGCCGTCGTTGGCATTGCGCACCGCCTGATTCAGACCCCGGATCTGCGCCGTCATCCGGGTCGAGATCGACATGCCCGCCGCGTCATCCTTGGCGCTGTTGATCCGCAGTCCCGAGGAGAGACGCTGAAAGGTGGTGCCCAGGGCCGAGGTGGAACGCATCAGGTTGCGTTGGGCGGTCAGGGAGGTGACATTGGTGGCGATAGACAGAGACATTTGAAATACTCCTCCATGATTTATAGTCTACAAGACGAGACTATGAATGAACATCCATCCCTGGGCAACACTGAACCATCATTGCGAACAGGCCGGTCCGGGCCTGTGGCGATCGCGACTCCGCAGAGGAATCGATCGTCGCCAGCATGCGATCAAGGCATTAAAAATCGTGAGGCATTGGGGGGTGGATCACGAAAGCGATCCGGGGGTGGACTGGAAAACCAGTCGGGGCAGCGCGTCGGATAAACATGACAGTGACCTCCCGAATCCGAAATCCGATCATTCCCTGTCGGTTTCGTTTCGTGATCGTCCGTGACTGAAGATGGGTTGTTCATTTTAAGGGCTAACCCGAGCCCTGGGTCCGGAGGCGAAAGATCGAATCGTTTCCTCTGCCGGACCAGGCTGACTCATCCAGAGCCAACCTCTTGAACTTAATAAGCTTATCGGTGGATCTCGCCTCGGACTTGAGGACTTTTTGCGGGCTGGTTTCCATCTCCTTCCACCTGCCCCCGGGCCGACCACCGTCTGCTTGAAAGAGGTATCGGGTCTCCTGGGGCACAGGTTTAGGGATATTTCGAAGCCGACGGCAGAAGGGAAACCTCCTGCCGCCGGCGAGGTATGGCATCAGTTCAGATGGTTGTAGATCATTCCTTCCAACTCATTCATTTCCTTCATCAATTCAAGCATACTCTCCCGTGAGACCAGTCGGATGACCGTGTGGTTGCCGTTATCCAGTCCATTGATCGCGATCAGTTGATTCTTCCGGTCTATGCCGAAGCGCAGACCATTGAAATCGGTCAAGGAGTGAATAGCGTCCTCCGCAAGATTCTTGAGTGCCGACTTTCGCGTGTTCCTCCGTCTGGACTTGGGATTCTTTTTGTCAGCCGCTTTTTCCTCAACCTCTTCCTCATCCTGCCTGTCGGTCATGTTTACCGTTGAGCGACTTCCCGGTACATCATCATGGAATTCCGACAGGCCTACTTCAAAAGCTGCAACGCGATTTGCGGCTGTTGGTTGGCCTGGGCCAGCATGGCGGTTCCGGCCTGCTGGAGAATCGAGTTGCGGGTCAGATTGGCACTTTCCGCCGCGATATCCGCATCCACGATGCGGGAACGGGCCGCTGCGGTGTTTTCCGACACGTTGGAGAGATTGGCGATCACCGACTCGAAGCGATTCTGGAACGCGCCCAGATTGGCACGAATATCGGAAACCGAATCCAACGCCCGGTCGAGACGCTCGATGGTGGCGTTGGCACTGGCCTGGGTGCTCACGTTGACCGCACCCGGCGAACCGGCGGCGGCGGCGGAGAGCAGCGAAGCGGTGGTGGTACGATCGACCGTCATGGTGATGGTCTGACCCGCATCCGCCCCCACCTGGAACACCTTGGCGGTCTCCCAGGCCCCGCTCAACAGAGCCTGATTGTTGAACTCGGTATGCTCGGCGATGCGATCGATCTCGGAGAGCAGCTGATCGATCTCCTTTTGGATGGCCGCCCGATCCGCACTCACCAGGGTATCGTTGGCCGCCTGCACCGCCAATTCGCGGATCCGTTGCAGGGCGTTGGTGGTTTCGTCCAGGGCCCCTTCGGCCACTTGCGACATGGAGATGGCGTCATTGGCATTGCGCGCCGCCTGATTGATGCCGCGAATCTGCGCGGTCATTCGCGTGGCGATGGCCAAACCCGCAGAGTCATCCTTCGCGCCGTTGATCCGCAGCCCCGAAGAGAGTCTCTGAAACGTGGTACTCAAAGCCTTGGTGGTGCCTTCCAACTTGCGTTGGGCATTCAAGGCGGCGACATTGGTATTGATGTTCAAAGCCATGATGAATCTCCTACGGCGAAACGAAAGCGTTCGTTTCTCTCGATACAATCATCCGTCCCTGGCAAAAACGTGAGCCGATCCTTTGAGCGGGCCGACCCAACCCGCAGGCTTGCAGAATCCTCGTGACGGCGGCCTCAACCACCGCCGCCACGAGGAGAGCAGGCAGATCAACGCAACAGTTGCAGCGCGATTTGCGGTTGTTGATTGGCCTGAGCGAGGATCGCCGTACCCGCCTGTTGCAGAATCGAGTTGCGGGTCAGATTGGCGCTTTCCGCCGCGATATCCGCATCCATGATCCGGGAACGGGAAGCCGAAGTGTTCTCCGACACGTTCGACAGATTGGCGATCACCGCCTCGAACCGATTCTGGAAGGCACCCAGATTGGCACGAATGTCGGAGACCGAATCCAACGCCCGGTCCAGCCGCTCGATGGTGGCGTTGGCACTGGCCTGGGTGCTCACGTTGATGGCACCCGGCGAACCGGTGGCGGCAGCGGAGAGCAGCGACGCCGTGGTGGTACGATCGACCGTCATGGTGATGGTCTGGCCCGCGTCGGCTCCCACCTGGAACACCTTGGCGGTCTCCCAGCCACCGCTCAACAGCACCTGATTGTTGAACTCGGTGTGCTCGGCGATGCGATCGATTTCCGACATCAACTGATTGATCTCTTTCTGGATCGCATCCCGATCCACATCCACCAGCGTATCGTTGGCCGCCTGCACCGCCAGTTCACGGATGCGCTGCAGGGCATTGTTGGTTTCGTCCAGAGCCCCTTCCGCCACCTGAGACATGGAGATGGCGTCATTGGCATTGCGGGCCGCCTGATTGATGCCGCGAATCTGGGCACTCATCCGGGTGGCGATGGTCAGGCCAGCCGAATCATCCTTGGCACTGTTGATCCGCAGACCCGAAGAGAGCCGTTGGAAAGTGGTGCTCAGAGCCTTGGTGGTGCCATCCAGTTTGCGTTGGGCGTTCAAGGCGGCGATATTGGTGTTGATGCTGAAAGACATGGAATCCTCCCTTTGAAACGAATCATTCGTTTCCGGTCAAAAAATACTCCATCCGTCCATGGCAAGAATTTGAGTCGTTCATTTAAGCGGACCGACCCAGCCCGCAAGAGAAAACCTCCTGATCTTCAGGGCATGACCGCACCCTGCAAGATACATAAAGTTATTCAGGACGGGTGATCAAACCACCCGCGACCGAAAAATCACGCTCACCGTGCGCCCGATGCTATTTCAGCAATTGCAGGGCGATCTGCGGTTGTTGATTGGCCTGGGCGAGAATCGCCGTTCCGGCCTGTTGCAGAATCGAGTTGCGGGTCAGATTGGCACTTT
>JADGBU010000252.1:0-2274 GCA_015231295.1 Magnetococcales bacterium
GGTGGTGATCCTGACCACCTCGCGCGCCGAAGAGGATGTGGTCAAGACCTATCATCACCACGCCAATTGCTATATCACCAAACCGGTGGATCTCGATCAGTTCGTGCAGGTGGTCAAGGCCATCGAGGATTTCTGGTTTACGGTAGTGAAACTGCCCAGTCGCCATGGATTGCCGCCCAGTCGATAACCTGGCCGCACTCTCCCGGATGATCGCGAAAGGATTGAAACGCCCATGACCACCGACGGATTGTATGTGCTCAAACTGTTCGTCACCGGCCACACCCCCCGGTCGGAACGGGCCATTCAGAATCTGCGCCGCATCTGCGAACGGGAGTTGGATGGCCGTTACGAAATGGTGGTGATCGACATTCTCGAACAGCCCCAGTCGGCTGAAGATGAAAAAATTCTCGCTACACCCACCCTGATCAAAGCCCTGCCGCTCCCTCTGAGACGAATCATCGGGGATCTGACCGACAAGGAAAAGGTGCTGCTTGGATTGGATCTGCTTCCTTGCTCCACGGGAACGGATGCCCTTCCTTCTGTTTAAGGCGAGGTAACGCGCATGCGCGGATTGGATCGATCCGGTTGGACGGACCCTCTCTTACGCATTCTCCTGGTGGAGGATTCGGAGTCGGATCGTCAACTGGTCTACGAAAATGCCCTCTCGGGAGGCACGCACGGCAGCATCCTGCTGCCCCCCCTGAAAGTGACCATGGCCGGAGAGTTGCGTCACGCCCTGACCCTGCTGCAAAACGGCCCCTTCGATACCGTATTGCTCGACCTCAATCTGCCGGACAGCGTTGGCATCGAGACCTTTCTGCGCCTGCGCCGTCAGGCTCCGGATCTGGCGGTGGTGGTCCTGACCGGCCTCGACGACGACACGCTCGGCGCGGAGACCATCCGTCACGGCGCGCAGGACTATCTGAGCAAAAACAAACTGGATGGCACCCTGCTGCTGCGGGCGATCCGCTATGCGGTGGAGCGACAACGGCTGCTCAACGAGTTGGATCGCACCCGGCAACGAATCCGCCAGGAGCAGGAGATTCAATCCCTGGAGCAGCTCTCCAACCGCACCCCCGGCGACGGTCTGCGCGCCCTATCCCTGGAACGGGTCTACGCCGAACTGGTGCGGCACTATGTCATCACCACCCGCGAGCGACGGGATCCGCCCCGCGAGGAGGTCCGCGCGCTGGCGGTGCGTCTGATGGCGATGAACGCCGGAGCCCGGGATGTGGTGCTGCTCCATCTGAGAATGTTGCGCGCCACCGGCCATTGGACCACCGCCGCCGAAGAACGGGCCTTTTCCCAGGATGCCCGATTGGTGCTGGTGGAGCTGCTGGGCCATCTGACCGATTTCTATCGGGAGCGCACCCCATGAAACCCACGGGAATCTCCTCATGAAATCGGCCAATCATTTTCTGTTGTTCATTTTCGGGAGCTCTCCCATCAACGACCGGGCGGAGACCCACTTCCGCGCCCTGGCCCAACGCGCCTTCGCGGATGATTACGAACTGGAAATCATCGACATTCTGCACCATCCCGACCAGGCCGAAAAATATCGCATTCTGGCCGCTCCGACCCTGGTCCGCCTCTCCCCCGACCCACCGGTGAAAATTGTCGGGGATCTGTCATCGGCGATCCGATTGCGACAGATACTCGGACTGCCCGTTGGCCACGATCTTGAACACGCACGATGAAAGGTGTGAAACCATGCATGCAAATACCGACGCATTGATCAAGATGCCCACCGGAATCGAAGGCTTCGACCACCTGACCATTGGTGGTCTGCCCAAAGGGCGTACCTGTCTGATCTCCGGCAGTTCCGGTTCCGGAAAGACGGTTCTGGGCATGGAGTTTCTGTTTCGGGGCATCTCCCGATTCGGTCGCAAGGGGGTCTTCGTCAGCATGGAAGAGCGCACCCAGGATATCATGCGCAACGTGCAACGCATGGGCTGGGGTCTGCAGGAGATGGTCAAGAACGGACAACTCAAACTGGTGGACGCGGCCCCGGATCCGGTTCCCATCGAAGAGTCCGGCGTCTATGATCTTTCCGGGCTGCTGGTGCGCATCGAGCACGCGGTGGAGCAGACCGGTGCCGAACTGCTGGTGCTCGACTCCATCGGTTCGCTGTTCGACCAGTTCAACAACGCCGCCGTGGTGCGCCGGGAAATTTTCCGCATCATCGACGCCCTGCGCAACATGGGCATCACCGCCATCCTGACCGCCGAACGGCTCGACGAATACGGTCGCATCTCCCGCCACGGGGTGGAGGAG
>JADGBU010000252.1:2539-4289 GCA_015231295.1 Magnetococcales bacterium
TCCCACCGGAGGCGGCAAGACCCTGCTGGCCACCACCTTCGCCGCCGAAGGGTGTCGGCGCGGAGAAAAGGTGCTGCTGCTGGCCTACGAGGAGTCCCACGCCCAACTGCTGCGCAACGCCCAATCCTGGGGCCTGGATTTCCAGAAGTGGGAAGAGGATGGCCTGTTGCGGGTGATGTGTCAGTATCCGGAATCCATGGGCCTGGAGGATCATCTGTTGCTGATCCAGCGGGAGATCGAACACTTCCGCCCCAAACGGCTGATCATGGACAGCGTTTCCGCCATGGAGCGCATGGCCCACGTGCGTTTTTTCCGGGAGTTCGTCATCGGGCTCACCTCCTTCGCCAAGCAGGAGGAGGTCTGTTCCCTGTTCACCAGCACCACGCCCAAGCTGTCGGGCGGAGATTCCGTCACCGAGGCCCACATCTCCACCATCACCGACGCCATTCTGTTGCTGCGCTATGTCGAGATCAACGGCATTCTGCGTCGCGGGGTGGCGGTGATCAAGATGCGCGGCTCCCAGCATGACAAGCAGATTCGCGAATTCACCATCGATGATCAGGGATTGCATATCGGCAAGCCGTTCACCAATGTACAGAACATCATTCTGGGCATACCCTCCGCCACCATGCCTTCGGAGGTGGAACAGCTCGGCGCGATGTTCGAGGATTGATCCTGCGGCCCGCATCCCCATCCACCCCAATCAGCGATCCATGCGCCCATGTTGAGCCGTTCCCTGCGTCAGACCCTGTTGGAAAAAAATGTCGATGCCATGCTGGTGGTGGATCGCTCCGGACGGATCCGTTATGCCAATCAGGCGGCGGAACGACTCTTTTCGCGGGAGCAGGGGGATCTGATCAATCGGGAGTTGGGCTTTCCGGTGACGATCGGCGAAAGCAGCGAAGTGGATCTGGTCCGTCGGGATGGCGAGGCGCGAGTCGCGGAAATGCGGGCCGTGGAGATTCCCTGGCCGAAAAAATCGATGGTTTTTCTGGTGTCGTTGCGGGACATCACCGAGCGCAAACGGCTGGAAGAGGAGCTGCGCGAAGCCAAACTCGCCGCCGAGGCCGCCCATGAGGCGAAAAACCGTTTTCTGGCCAACATGAGCCACGAACTGCGCACCCCGCTCAATGCGGTGATCGGCTTTTCCGGGCTGCTGCTGGAAAAAGAGATGGGTGCCCTGACCGATACCCAGGAAGAGTTTCTCAACGGCGTGCTCCGCAGCGGTCGGGAGCTGTTGGGACTGGTGAACAATCTGCTGGATCTGGCCGACGCGGTTTCGGGACAGACCGCCATGCGGCGACGACTGTTCGACCTGAAGGTGTTTCTGGCGACGCACATTTCCCACGCCCGCGAGATGGCGGCCACCCGGAATCAACGCATCCACGCCGACTGGATGGAGGCTCCGGAGCTGTTGCGAACCGATCCGACCCTGTTGGGCCGGGTGCTGAACGTGCTGCTGGACAATGCCATGAAATTCTCCCCCGAAGGGGGACGCATCGACCTGATCGCCCGCAAGGCTCCCAATCCGGCGGGAAAGGCGGGGCTGGAATTGAGCGTCGCCGATGCCGGAATCGGTATCGCCCCCGAGGATCTGGAGCGGATTTTTTTGCCGTTCGAACAGGTGGATCTGACCAATGGCCGTCTGTTTTCCGGAGCGGGGGTCGGCCTGACCCTGGCGCGGCAGTGGGTCGCGCTGCTGGGGGGCGAGGTGGTGGCGGTCAGCCGGGGGGGTCAGCAGGGCAGTCAG
>JADGBU010000253.1 GCA_015231295.1 Magnetococcales bacterium
TCCGCACCCCCATGAACGCCATCGTGGGCATGAACGATCTGCTCATGGATACCCCCCTCAACGAAGAACAGCTCGAATTCGCCGAAATCGTCCGCGACTCCTCCCGTTCCCTGCTGGCCCTGATCAACGACATTCTCGACTTCTCCAAGATCGAGGCGGGCAAGATCGACATCGAACGAATCGATTTCTCGCTGCTGACCGTGGTCGAAGGGGCGGCGGAGCTGCTGGCTCCCCAGGCCCACGACAAGGGCATCTCCCTGATGACCCACGTCTCCTCCCGGATTCCCCAGGCCCTGATCGGCGATCCCGGACGCCTGCGTCAGATGCTGCTCAATCTGTTGGGCAACGCCATCAAGTTCACCGAAGACGGGGAAGTCACCCTGCGGGTCACGCTGGAAGGGGAGTCCCGGGATCAGGTGATGGTCCACTTTTCGGTGTCGGATACCGGCATCGGTCTGGAACTCGACGAAAAAGAGGCCAAACGCCTCTTCGAACCCTTCACCCAGGCGGAACGGGGCACGGCGCGCAAATTCGGCGGCACGGGTCTGGGACTGGCCATTTCCAAGCGTCTGGCCGAATTGATGGGCGGAGAGATCGGCGCCCAAAGCCGCTCCGAAGGGGGAACGGTCTTCTGGTTCCGGATTCCCTTCCTCCCCTCGATGCAACCCCTCTCCGACGACTCCGACTCGCCGCTGCTGGCCCTGCTGCCCGGCGTGCGCATCCTGACGGTGATGGAGCGCGCCACCGATCAGGAGATTCTCGGCGACTGCTTCAGCGGATGCGACATGATTCATCATGGCACCATCAACGGCGAGCAGGGACTGATCGCCTATCGGGAGGCCGCCGCCCAAGGCACCCCGTTCCAGATGGCGGTGATCTCCGCCTCCCTCTCGGACATGGATTGTCAGATCATGGCCGATCTGCTGCGCCGGGAAGCGGGTCGCACCCCGCTGGTGCTGATCGCCCTCATGGACTGGGACGACAAGGAAGAGCGGACCCGTCTGCTCAAATCGGGTTTTTCCGGGGTGTTGGTGAAGCCGGTGCGCCGTTCCGAATGGGTGCGCTGTCTGGTGGAACAGATCCATCCCGAGGCCTCGATTCCGGTGCCGGAGGCCATTGCCGCCTCGACCACCCGCGAAGGCCGTCTCCCCGAGCCCGACGCCTACGATGCCCTGGAGTCCGGCAATCTGCTGCTTTTGGTGGAAGACAACCCGGTCAACCAGAAGGTGGCCCTGTTGCAACTCAAGAAAATGGGCTATGCGGCCCATGCGGTTTCCAACGGTCAGGAGGCGGTGGAGGCGGTCAACCATCTCCCCTACGCCCTGATCCTGATGGATTGTCAGATGCCGGTCATGGATGGCTTCGAGGCCACCCACGCGATCCGCAAATCGGAGCAATCGGCCTCGCGTCACATTCCCATCATCGCCATGACCGCCCACGCCATGAAAGGCGATCGGGAACGCTGCCTGAGCGCAGGCATGGATGACTATCTGAGCAAACCGGTCTCCCCGGAAATCCTGCTCCAGAAGCTGCAATACTGGATCCCGAAAAGCATCGGCGCGCCTCCTCCCGTGGAGATATCCCAGTTGCGACAACTTTTCGGAGATGATGACGCGATGATCCGTGAACTTCTGGATCATTTCCGCCCATCGGCCAAGGAACTCCTGGACAAGCTTACCGAGATGATTCAAAAAGAGGATGGCGAACGGGTGCTGGAAGCCGCCCTGGAGCTCAAGGAGGCCTGCTCCAACATGGGGGTATCGGCCATGGCCCAACTGGCGCGGGTCATGGAACAGGCCGCCACGCACCTGGAATGGAGCGAAGCCAAACGCACTCTGGAACGGCTGGAAACCGCCTTCCGCAACGTGGAAAAATTCATCGAGACCTTCTGAACTCATCATAAGGTCCAGGGGCGAGGCCCCGAACAAAAAACGCCCCATCCCGAACCGGATGGGGGGTCCAATCCATCACATCGAAGGATGCACGCTTTTGGGAGCCCAGGAACCGACCGGTGAGGCGCGACGACTGATCGAAACGATGCTCGATCACGCCGGACAACTCTCTTCCGCCTCCTCGACCAGCACGCAGAGGGAGCTGCTGTTGCAAATCCGACAGGCCACCGATGCCCTGCTGGCCCTGCTCGACCCCTCCGACACCGCCACCGTCGCGGAGACGCCTCCGCATTCGGACTCCGCCGCCGCACCCGCCGCAGAGATCACCCGTCATGTGCTTCTGGTGGAGGACAATCCCTTCACCCAAAAGCTCATGACCCGTCTGCTGACTCAGCAGGGTTATCGCGTCACTCTGGCGCAGCATGGCCGCGAAGCCCTGGAGCATCTGAATCAGGACGCGCCGGATCTGATCCTGATGGATCTGCGCATGCCGGTCATGGATGGCTTTCAGGCCACGGCGGCCATCCGGGAACAAGAAGCCCTCGGCGGCAAATCCCGTACCCCCATCATCGCCGTCACCGCCCTGGTGGCCGAAGAAGAGCAGAATCACGCCATGGAAGTGGGCATGGATGGCTATCACGCCAAGCCGGTCCGGGCCGCGATCCTGTTCGCCGAAATGGAACGGCTGCTCCATGCCCATCCCCCCGCCGCCGCCCCCCTGATCGTCGATCCCGAAGAGGGCAAAATGATCGTCGATCTGGATCGACTGATCAAAACCGTGGATGGGGATCAGGATCTGCTCCGGGAGATCACCGAACTCTATTTCACCGACGCGCCCCGCCAGATGCGCCGCATCGAACAGGCCATCGCCGCCGGCAACGCCCAGGAGGTCCGAGAGGCCGCCCACAGCCTGAAAGGGGCCACCGGTGCCTTTGGCCGCATCCACGTCTACGATCTGGCCCTGGCTCTCGAACATGCCGGCCAAAAGAATGAACTGCAACTGGCGGTCGAATTGTGGAACCAGTTGACCGTCGCATTGCGGGTCATGGAAGAGACCATCAAGAAAGAGATTGCCCTTCTGTCCGGAGAATCGTCGTGACTCTGCTGCACCCTTTTCGCGCCTGGCGTCCCCGTTGCGGTCTGGAACAACGGGTGGCCGCTCCCCCCTACGATGTGCTCAACAGCACCGAAGCCCGTCAGATGGCCGCCGGAGTGCCGGAATCGTTCCTGCGCATCTCCAAGGCGGAAATCGATCTGGATCCCGCCATCTCCCCCTGCGACGATCGGGTCTACGCCCTGGCGAAGGAACGCTTTCAGGAGTTCTGCACCTCGGGCATCCTGATGCAGGATCCGGCACCCTGGTATTACCTCTACCGCCTGGGCATGCAGGGGCGGGAACAGACCGGCGTGGCAGGCATGGCCTCGGTGAACGCCTATCTGACCGAACGCATCAAAAAACATGAATTCACCCGACCGGACAAGGAAAACGATCGCACCCGACTGGCCGATACCCTCGACGCCCACTCCGGACCGGTCTTCCTGACCCACCGTCACGATCCGACGCTCAAAAGCCTGACCGAATCCTGGATCGCCACCCATATACCGGTTTACGATTTCGTGGCCGGCGATCAGGTGCGGCACACCCTCTGGACCGTCGATGATCCCGACACCATCGCGGCCTTGCGGACCGCCTTCGACCATCTGCCCGCGCTCTACATCGCCGATGGCCATCATCGGGCCGCCGCCGCCTCGCGGATTCATCTCGCGCGCCGGGAGTCGGATCCCGATCCCGAAGCCTCTCACGGTCATTTTCTCGCCGTGACCTTTCCCGATACCCAGGTGAAAATTCTCGATTACAATCGCGTGATCCGGGATCTCAACGGCCTCGACGAAAGCAGCTTCCTCGACCGGATCGCCGCCATTCCCCGCCTGACCCTGATGCCTGCCAATCAACCGGTGCGGCCCGCCTCCCGCCACGAGTTCGGCATGTATCTGAAAAATCGCTGGTTCCGGCTCAAGGTGGCCCTGGAACCGGAACTGGAACAGAATCCGGTTCAAAGGCTGGATGTCACCATCCTTCAGGAGCGACTGCTCCAGCCGATTCTGGGCATCACCGATCCCCGGAAGGATACCCGCATCGACTTCGTGGGGGGGATTCGGGGGCTGGAGGCGTTGATCCAGCGCGTGGACAGCGGAGAAATGGCCGTGGCGTTTTCGCTCTTTCCCACCGCACTCGACGAACTGATGGCCGTGGCCGACTCGGGACAGGTCATGCCCCCCAAATCGACCTGGTTCGAGCCCAAATTGCGGGATGGATTGCTGATTCAGACGCTGTGATGGCGGGGTCCAGGGGCCATTGGCCCCTGGTGGGATCCAAGGGCGAAGCCCTTGGG
>JADGBU010000254.1 GCA_015231295.1 Magnetococcales bacterium
TTTGGGTGGGAGTGGATAGGTGGTGCCGGTGTTGGGGTCGTAGATTTCGTTCTTCCCGGTGCGCCAGATGGGAGCCTTGGGTCCGATTTCGGCAGGAACCACCCAGGTGATATATCCGGGGCTGGTAGGGGCGTCCCCGGCCACGCGCCGCTTGAGCCGAACCAGCAGACCGACCGCAGCCAAACGCCGAAAATAGGCACCCAAATTGTTGGCATCCATTGGACTGTCCGCATCCAATACCCGAAGCAGATCCGGGATGGAGGCCTTGCCACCTTTGCGACGCAGAGCCTGCCACGCGCGTTGTCGAAACGAACGCTTCCTGGGAGTCTTCATGGCTCTGACCTGTCCTGCAGCACCCGGCACGATCGGTTCATCAGGGGCACAAAGCCCCTCGGCGGTAATGTGCCATCCCCCGCCAAACAACTCGGCCATGCCGTTCTTGCGCAACGTGTAAAGGCCGTTGCTGATCTGCCTGGGACGCAAACCCGGCAGACGCCCCGCCAGATCCGCTACCCGACCCGGCCCCTTTTTCAGGGCACGCAAAACCTCGTGGGAAATCCATCGCGCGTTCATGCGATTTTCCTGACTGGCCGCACCTTACGCGGCGACTCGTCCCGCCAATCATGGGCAATCACCTCGCCCACCATGGCGACGCGGGTGACAACCTCCAATTTGCTGCGTTTCCCAAACCGCTCGGCCAGGGCAATGGCGTTGATGATCTCCCGATACCGCCCGTTGGTGTGAAAATGAATCTCTTCCGCCAGATCGTCGGCAATCGGAACCTCGCTCAGCGTGTCGCAACACACCTTCACGTCAGCCACCGTGGCCGGAGTCATCTTGACCACCACCGCAACACGCGAGGAAATTTGATCAAACCGGCTGATTTTTTCCTGAATCTGATCCATGGAAACCAAAACCAGCGGCACCTCGTAACGATCCGTCAGACTGCGTATCGCCTCCAAAGGCGCGGCGCGGTCTGTCAGGTAAAACTGCGCCTCGTCCAAAATGATCGGCGTCTGGCGCACCCGCAGCAGACGATCCGCCTGCCGCAGACGCTTCTCATAGGTCGCGTCCGGCTGCTCCCCCAGCTCACGCACCAGATCTCCAACCACCATTTTGGGGGTGAGCATGGGGCGTCCACACAGATAGACCGCATCCACCATGTCAGCCCACCACTCCACCACCTCGGTCTTGCCATAACCAGGGTCACCAACCACCAGCAACATGGACGCCTCGCGCGCTCCGCGCTCCTCCAACGTCCCAACCCCGGCCAAAAACCTCCGGACATTCTCTGTTCTTGCCAATTTGTTTCTCACCTGCTACACTCCTGCTCGCTGATTTGTTGATTGGCCGGTTCATTCAGGGTGAACCGGCCCTCCTTTTGGTACGCCGAACAGAATCACCCCCCTCCTCGTCATCCAGTCCCAACAGCATCCGAAAACGCGGATCCTCCAGTTTCGCTTCCAACCGATCCAACTCCTCCTCGTCCAACTCGCCAAGATGGGTCAATGCCCACTGCCCCCAATCCGCTTCCGCCATGGCTCCAGAGAAAATCGGCCTCCGGGCCTGCTCACCGGCAAACATCGCCGCTTCGTTCAGGGGGATGATTTCCGCCTCCACCGGTGCGGCGTTTTTGTTCAATACAAGCTCTTCGATCATGGCGTCCGCCATCGCCTCTTGGGCCAAGCTCAACGGAGCTACCTGCATCTCCAGGGTCTTGCGAGCCTCACCCTCTTTTTCCAGCTTCTTGCGGTCCAGGCGGGCAAGCTGACCGCGCAACCGCATCTGCTCGCCATGCTCCAGCACGCTGTCCACCAGATAAGGCAGTTTGTTGCCGTCCCGAGCCGCCTCGCAGATGAAGCGGTCATGTTTGTCCAAACTCCACACCCAGATCTTGCTGCCGTCGCGAGGGTCGAAACGCACACGCACCTTGCCATGCAACCCTTTCAGGCCGACCGGATTGGCGTAGATCATGGTGTGGAAACGAATTTCCCCACGAACAACGTTGCGAACCTCTTCCAGCCGGAACTCCTCCAAGGCGTTTTCCACCTTCACCGGCTTCCACCCAGCATCTACATGACGTTGCCACGCCTCGTTCGGAGTTTCGTGGCGACGCTTGCGGGTGGCCGGACAAATGATCCATGGCAAGGAGCTGTGCGGGGTGTTGTTGTAGACCTCCCGCATCTTGTCGATCACCTCCACCACCTCGGAAATGGTAGGAAGTCGGATCTTGCCCTCCTTGATCGCCTTGGTGCGAATCCGCAACAGGCCATCATCCTTGTCACGCCGCCCCACATAGCTGTCAAAACGCCGCGCCGCCGGGATCAACACCTGTTGATGGCCCCGCTCCACGATCCCGCCCGCCTGGGGGTTGCCAGGGGTTTGATGGTAGAAATCAAATCCAAGACGATTCTTGAGGCCGCTCACTTCGTCTTGCAGGTTCTTGTTCTTGGCCCCGGATCCGTTGTCCCAATGGACGATCTTGGGAACACCGCCAAACTCAACCGCCATGCGCAAGGCGTCCACCACGGCATGGGTGTTCTCTGAAAAGTTGATCGACCAGCCCAAATGCATCCGCGTGGCGACATCAAAAACCTCGGTCAACTCAGGCCGGAACGCCCGCCCCGTGTTGGGATGCATGACCAGCATGTAGGACATGTGCCCATCGCCGTTGATGACATCCATAGGCTGGAGCTTGGATGTGTCGCGCCGAATGAACGGCAGCTTGGCTGTCAATTGCAGTCTTGAAAGCCGCCCCTTGCCCGCCTCCACCTCGCCAATCCGCTCCAGATAACGCCGCGCCTGGGAGTAGGATGGAATCAACTTCGGATCCACCCCGGCCCCGTGCATCTCCCGCAAGGCCGCCGACACCGTGAGACGGTTCGGGGTGCGGTAGAATTTCAGGAACGGAGCAACCCAGGCCGGAGTTCCCCCCACATCCATGGGAGCCGGTGCCAAGGCACCCATGCCCCGCTTGGCCATGGCCCGCCAGCGGTTGATTGTGCTGGCAGAGAGGGTTTCTTTATCTTTGCCGACCTTGGCCAGAGCCAGAGAAACCGCCACCTGAACATCGGCTGGCAACGTCCCGTCCGCAGCCAATGCCACCACAGATGAGATCGCTTCCGACATCGAGGTCAGGGCTGCACGCCTTTCCACCTCTCGCAAGATCACCAATCGCGCGTCCATGGTCTCCCTCTGCCACCTTTTGAGATCCGTCACTTCCAGAGCATCCTTGCGCTCCGGCAAGACAGCGCGCGGCTCTGGGACAGCCGGAAGCGCTACGGTCTGGGGGCGTTGTTCCGTCAGGGCCGTTCGAGCCGCCTCCGGCAACACGCCCAGATGGTATTCCCATCCCTTGCCGACCAGACGCTTACGCTTCAGCCATCCGGCGCGCTCAGCGAGAAGGTGAACACCCCTCTGGGTTTGCGGCAGTTCTGGCAGTCCGGCCAATTCCGCAGCCATGGCCCAGGATGAATCCGGGTCGGTCATCGCCGATCAGTCCCGGACAAAAAGGGGAAGTTCTGGAAGTTCCAGCATTTTGAACTTGTTCATGAGATTGTGTGGATCAGGACGGCCCTTGCTTTTTTGCGCATACCGTTCATTCAGCCACTTACTCACCATTCCGAGCTGATTTGCCGTACTGAAGAGATCCTGGAGCATCACCCCTTCTCCGTGGGTCAACCGCAGCATGAAGAATTTCGGCTGATTCACCGAACGCACACCGGGGTTTTCAGCCTCCTTGCCCGCGCCCTTGTCAGCACCTTTACCATCGTTGCCCTTGTACTGCCCGCTTTTCAGGGCGCGCTTGATGTCCACGATTTCGGCGCGGGTTGTATTTTTATTGATCAAACCAGATTCAGTGAGCTTCACAAACTCCTTGTCTGGAATTCCAATCATTTCATAGAGGATGGAATAGGAATGAGGCAAATCCCGCACCGGTGCGGGATTTGAGAAGTGCGGACACTCCGCAATCTTTCTCAACCTCAACGCTGTGTCATCACCGAAGGGCAATTTCTCCGCCACCATCAGCAAATAATCACCATGATCCAAAGCCTTTTTGGCCTCGACCAGCCGCCGTCCGGTCTCCATGATCCCCTCCATGGACTCCCGCCAAGACTGGGTGATCCAGTTCGCGAAATAGTCCACTCCGCGCCCGTCCTCCGTGGTCGCAACATCCGTGGGGGGTTGGATCACCTCACCCTCGATCGGCTCAAATTCAATACCCGCACCCATCACCGATCCTCCCGCGCCAATCCGATAATCCGCCGATTGCGATCAATCCGT
>JADGBU010000255.1 GCA_015231295.1 Magnetococcales bacterium
CCAGAATCATCGTGCCGGTCTTGATCACCATCCGCAGTTCCAACTCCTTGATGTCGCGCTTGAGAGAGACTTCCAGCTCCTTCATGTCGCGTTTCAGTGAAACATCAAGCTCCTTGATCTTGAAATCCAACTCCTGTTTGGTGGCCAGACCATCCAGACGCCCCTTGACCTGCTGCATGAACGTGGCCGGAACCTTGGTGATCCCTTGCACCCCTTATTGGTCCCAACATAATAGATATCCTGGGCGCCAAGATAGCTGGGATGCTCGGTGTCGATCTCGCCATGGCCCTCCTTGGCCTTCCCCAGCATCTTGAGTTGCTCTTCGGTCAAGATACCGCCTTCTTGATGCAATCTTAACATCCAATGCCTTGAGACGCTTCTTGAAAATTTCCAGATCGTGCCGTAACAAAATGGAACAGATATCACTTTATTATTCAACTTGTTAGAGACTCGAAGCTGTCCGTAAGCCGGAAAGTCGGTAGCCATCCCCACCACAGCCCTCTCCACTTCCGGATCCACTCGATTCTTCAGGATCGGCTTCTGACAGCTGATCTCCTGGAGAGCCCGTTCTCCGCCTTTTCCGTACAACGACTTGAGGCGATAAAAATTGTCCCTGGAGTAGCCCATCACCTTGCAGGCCCGCAACACACTCCCCAATATCTCCGCCAAGCTCAATAACCCGATCTTGTTCTTGATGATCTTCTCTTCCGCGTTCATCTCTGACATCCTGCCAGAAGGGTCAGATCATGTCTTAACCATTATAACCACAACATCCTAAATTTCGTTTATTCTTTTATATTCTCGAAATTTACCCCTAAAAAACAGCGATGAGCCAATTTTTTACTTGACCTTAGTTGACACTTAATACAAACTATAAGATATATCAAAATGACGCCTGACCTCTATGCTATTCCAGTCATTGCAGGATCATGTGCGGGCAAAAAAATATGGGATTTCGTATTGGTGGGGGCTTTGGACAAGCGTTTAAACAAGCCCTCGCTTCAACCATGACAAACATCAAAGGAATACAAAAATGACGGTTTCGGTAACTACGAGCAGGGTTGAATATGCCGGTGACGGTTCCACAACGGCATTCACGGTTCCTTTTTATTTTCTCGCCAGCGAGGATCTGAAGGTTTACAAAGGCGGGGTTCTCCAGACGATCACCACCCATTACACGGTATCGGGGACCGGGGTTGATACCGGGGGCACGGTAACCTTCCTGACAGCTCCGGCGTCCGCGCTGGAGGTAATCATCTTTCGCGACCCTGCTTTGACGCAGGAAATCGATTATGTCGCCAACGACCCTGTCCCAGCAGGCACTCATGAGCAGTCCCTTGACCGGCTCACCATGATTACCCAGAGGCTCAAGGACAGGATGGACCGCACCTTGATGGCTCCGGATGTGGATGCGGGATCACCTGCGATGGTGCTCCCGGTGGCCGCTTCCCGGGCCGGGGTGGTGCTGGCGTTCGATGAGGATGGATTACCGATTGCCGGCCCTGAAATCGCCTCGGTGGAATCGGTGGTGGACGTCATCGCCGATATCGACATCGTGGCCGGAATCGCTGCAAACATCACCACCGTGGCCGACAACGTGGCCGACGTGACGAATTTTTCTGATGTGTACCTTGGCCCGAAAACTTCCGACCCCGCCACCCGCAATAACACATCATCGTTGCAGAATGGCGACCTCTATTTCAACACCACCAAAGACCGAATGAAGGTCTATACCGGCAGCACCTGGGAGGCGGTCACCGAATGCTGTGTGATCAATGTCAAGGACTTCGGCGCGGCAGGTGACGGGGCGACGGACGACACAGATGCCATCAATGATGCCATCACGGCAGTCCAAAGCATTGGACCGAACGGGGGCGGATTGCTTTATTTCCCGCAGGGGAATTACCTCACAACGTCAACGATCTATATGCCGGAAAACATCACCTTCAGAGGTGAAGGAGACCGGCCCGGACCACTTCGTGGCGCTGGCCTGACCAATATTGAGGGGACGTGCATCATCGGGAAGCACACCGGCGCAGCGGTGGTGAGTTGCAAAGGGGCAAGCCAGGACTCGATTCAAAATATTTGCCTCTATGGAGACGCCACCACTACGCCCAAAACTGGCCTTTGCCTTGGCAGGTCAAGCGAATCTTCAGCTGGAATGCATTATTTTGAACAGGTGACCGTTGCCGGGTCTTTCACCGAGGCGGCCATTTACAGTATCGCTTCCGAAGAGGTTACCTGTGTCAGGCTTCATGCGCTGATCGTTGGCGGCGGTGCAAAATATTGCTTTTATTCTTCAACAATTGACGATCTCTCCGTTGACAGTTTAGTATCCAGTTCCAATTATTCCAACCAACTTTACGGATTCCGCTTTGTTCATCAGGCTCAAACTGCCAATAGCGCTGCCATTTACATGGATTGGGCCCTTGGGTGTGGGGGATGGGCTTTCAAGGGAGGATTTACCGGGATGACTTCCGGTGCCAACAGCGACCATATTCACATTCACATGTCTGGAGATCCAAGCAGCACGGTTGGCACTGCCAGTGACATCACATTTGAGGATGTCGGGTGTGAAGCAAGTACGGCGGGCACGCCTCCTGTGAATGTATTTCACATCAGCACTTCTGGTGCGTATGCTCTCAAAGGATTGAGAATTGTCAACTGCAAGATTGGTCAAGTAACCAGTACAGCTTATTATGTATACACTGATGACAATGTAACTCTTGATGGTGCGCAGATCTTTGGAACAGCACTGGAACATCCATCCAGCTTCTTCAAAATCAACAAATCTGAGATCTCATTGCTCAGTCACAACCTCATCATCAGAAGCTCATGCACAGAATCAAAGCTGAATGCACGGCAGGTATTTTACAACGGAATCAATGGTGGATTGACCAAGAATGTGATCACATCTCCTGTTGTTGAGAATGTCACGTTCACCGGGTCCGGCTTGAATGACATGATCGTTGATCAAACCACCCTGTTCACCGGATCGCTCTTCAGGGAGTTCGTGTTTGAGATTGATGGGGATACATCACCAAATACTTTTAAATGGAGCGATAGCGGCGGTTTGGTGTGGAACGCGACCGGAGTTTCGATCACCGGATCACCTCAAACCATTTCTGAAGGGGTGGTGATTGATTTTATAGCAACAACCGGGCATACGCCTGGCAACAAATGGTCATTCAATGTTGACCCGTTCAGCATCCCAAATTCTGCTGGCAAATTTTCCGGCAAGGTTATTTTCACTTCCGGTTCTACAGGAGGAATTACTGGAGATAACGACACTTCGTATCTTATGATGTCGTCAAGCAAATCATTATCTGCTGCGTCAATGTGTTTGAGCGGTTCGGAGCGTGGAAGTGGTTTGGCTGGAACCACGGAGTTTTATGGGAATGGTGACTTTACCGTCGGGAACATCGCCGGAACTGTTTTTTTCATGGTGGATAAAGCGGCAGGAAGCACCCGTTCCAATCGTGACAACACCGACAATCTGGGCACTGCTGCCAAGCGGTGGGCCGTCGTCTATGCCGGAACCGGGACGATCAACACTTCAGACCTGCGCGAAAAACAACAATTCAAGCCGATCGACGATGCCGTGCTGCGTGCTTGGGGAAAGGTGAATTACGGGCAATTCAAATTCAACAGCGCGGTTGAAAAGAAGGGCAACGGCGCACGTTGGCATTTCGGTCTGATTGCCCAGACGGTAAAAGAGGCCTTTGAATCTGAAGGCTTGAATGCTTTCGATTATGGATTGTTGTGTTACGATGAGTGGGAAGATGAATTCAAGCCAATCATGGAACGCAGACTGGTTGTTGACGAAAACGGAAATGAGAATGTTGAAATGTTTGATACTGGCGAACAGCAACTTGTAACCAAAAAAGGAAACAGGTATGGTATCAGGTATGAAGAAGCGTTGGCTTTGGAGTGTGCATACCTGAGAAGCAAAATCGGAGTATAATAGAATCAACGACTACCAGCTTTCAGCAGGTGGTCTGGAATCCGGCGGACTGACCACCTGCTGAAAGCGAGACCTGCTGTATACTACGAGCAACGCCCTTCGGGCGGACCAAAGCTGCCTCGTGGAAAATCATGTGCGGATTTGAAGATAACTTATGACAAAATCCGTCGCTATCAGTCATCCAGAATCCCCTCGAAGCCATTATGGAAGACAGGTGACCGCATCATAATGGAACATTGCGTCACAGGAGGCAAGACAGTGGACCCACCCCCCCTTGCCCTGATATACTGAAGAGACAGCATGGCACCAAG
>JADGBU010000256.1:0-1287 GCA_015231295.1 Magnetococcales bacterium
TGCCCGATCCCGGTTTTTCAGCCTCTTCTCGCCGCAGTCGAACAGCGCGTCCACTTCCTCCGATGTGAGGAAAATACCCATCATGGCTCCATCAGGCCGTGCCGTTCATGTTCATGGCAGTACCAAACTCCAAGATTGTGCATCCTGTCCCATCCAATCCCACTTGACCCCCATCGTCCACAGATCGGGCACCAGTGGAAGAACTGGCCATATCGATATTCCGGCTTCAGTTTCGCCCGGCCCTTGTGCGGTTGCTGCCAGGGAATTTGCCATGGCCACCGCCTAAACACCTCAAAGAACTGGTCGATGGATTTTTCTTGTGTCACGGTCGGTTGCCCTACCATCACGGCCTGGATGACTCAGAAACACGATTTAAAGGGAAAGATTGCTTTGCCCATTTGTTGTCGTTATAATAAATCCTATGAAGATTGAGTTCGATCTTGCCAAAGATTCCTCCAACCAAGAGAAGCATGGTGTTTCCCTTGCGATTGCGGATAGGCTTGAATGGGAAATGGCCATCGTCAAACCTGATCAACGGAACGATTACGGCGAGATGCGAATGATCGGTTATGCGCCGTTTGTTGATCGGTTGTATTGCGTGGTCTTTGTGGATCGAGGCGACGTTCGCAGAATTATCAGTTTGCGCAAGGCCAACAGCCGGGAGGTTAGAACCTATGTCCAATCGCAACATCTCCATGCAGATTCCGACTCCTGAAGAAGACGCCTTGATTGCCGTCGGCATTGCGAGCGACCCGGACACATACGAGCCATCGGATGCTGAAATCGTTGCCATGCGACCGCTGCGCCGGGAAAGGCCAAATACAACCCCTGGCAAGGTATTGCTGTCGGTGAGATACTCTCCTGAAGTCGTGGCTTTTTTCCGTGCCACTGGGCCTGGTTGGCAGTCGCGCATGGATGATGTGCTCAGAAACTGGGTTTCCAACCACACCTCTTGATTCTGGTGCCGATCATTGCCTGTGGGGAATGACAGGACGTGACCAGGATGATCGATTTCATTCATGACATGCCCCTCCACGCAAAGGCTGCGGCCACCTACGATATCGGTTAAACCGTGGCAAGAGATTCAACCGGCTGGTCCCGATCATCAGATTCAACCGGTTGCAAGGCAGGTGAGGATTGTTTCGCCCGCAACTCCTGCGTCACCGCTTCGAGCAATGCCGGGTCGATGTTCCTTTTGTTCCGCCAGCGACCGTCTTTGTGCCTGGTACGTCCGCACGAGTGGATGCGACCATCCCATGGGAGACCGGTGGTATCCAATGCGTTCAT
>JADGBU010000256.1:1369-4268 GCA_015231295.1 Magnetococcales bacterium
GAAGAGTCCTGATGCTGGACCGCTTGCGCGACCGGGATCACGATGGGCTGATTCTGTCTGTCCATGCCGAGAAGACGAAACAGAACATCAGGGTCATCAACTTCGATTGTCAATTTAATCATTGAAGCATCCTTCGATCATGATGGTAGAAATCAGTCAAGGGTGGAAAGACTGTAACGGTTTGACAGTCTTCAATCGTTTAACAGGTCGCCTTCTGTACGACAGGAAAAGCATCAGAAGAATGATCAATCCACCAAGAATGGCAAACAGAAACCACGCTTGTAATTCAATGTCATAGAACAAACCGCAGATCACGGATCACTCCTCCTCGATTTCTTCGATTTGAGCATGCACACAAGGAACGACCTCGTTGAACAACCAGCAGTCCGGTCCCATGCACGGGAGAAAGGTCATACCAGTCGTATCTTTGGTGCCGATCTCTTCGTGATAGCATCCAAATTTCTCTTGCTCCCACCATTCTTTTTCATTTTTGCACATGGAAAGAACAGTCCTTATGGTTATGGGGTGCTGGAAAGAATGTCGTAGATTCGTCGTTCGGTGAGGTTGTATGCTCTTGCCAAGTCAGGAACTCGTTTCCCAGAATCGTAAAGCTGGATGATTTCCCGATTGCGTTTCTGACGTAACATGTCTGCACCACGCACGATGTTCAGAGTTTCACCCCCGAAGTGTTGTGACAACTTGAGTGCCTGCTCGATCCCCAACAGCGTCGCCAATTTGTTCTGCACCCGTAACTTGCGCGGCACGAAAATCCGTGTGCCACCGTACTCTTGTATCAGCGTGATCGCCCCTTCCTTACCGATGATCTCGGCGATCTCACACATGGAATTGGGCATTCCATCAATCGCGAAATCCGAAACAGATTTCATGGATGACTGCTCCCTTCATAATAAAAAGAATGTCAAATGGTGCCGGGATACCCTCCCGGCGGGGTGCTGTTACACCATCACTTCACCGACCTCAACGGTGCGTGCCGTCCGTAGCAGGATTTTGAATCCCCCATCCGCCGTGACGGGCGCGTCGCCTTCGTCGGGCATCTGCTCCCCGTCATCGGCATCCTGCATGGCCGGACTCGTCACCGTGCAGGTGGCCTCGACGGCCTCGGTGTTTTCGGCGGTGCTGGCGGCCTCGGTGCTGTTGTGGTCCCCGGTGGTCTGCTGCGCTTCACGGTCCATTCTTTGTTGCTCCGTGGTTAGGTGTTTGAGGTTTGTGTTTTGTCACGCCACCCGGACTTGAACCGGATCTCGCTTCACCCGCCTGCGCGCTTGAACGGGCAGAGAGTCTGCCTGCGGCGTGTCAATTTTGGTCGGGATATGCCTGATTCTTCTCAGCCCCGTGAGGCCTATTGAATTGCCGCCTGGACCCAATCTCCATTGATCCAGTCTTTGATCTCATTATCCTTCCACCTGGATGCTCGCGTCCCAAGCACCAACGGTTTTGGAAATTTCTTTTCAGCGATCATTTTGTAGATGAAGCTCTTTTTGAAGCCGACAAGCTCCTCAACCTGCTCCAGTCGCAACAGTTGTCCGGTAGTGGTCATCGTCCATCATCTCCCTTCGGCCACCAGCGTGATACTCCAATAGCAGTCCCCATGGTCCTCACCGCCTGATTGCGTTGTTTGTCCGGCACCGTTTCCAGCCAGAACCGGACGATCACGAATTGTTCACCGTGTTTGACGCTCTTGCTCTTGACAGTGTTCATACCGGCCTCTCAGCTTTCTCAAGTTGGTGTTGCTTCCTCCCCTTCGGAAAGGTCTGCTGATTTTGAGCCCACTCCCCGATATCCTTCTCCAGGTAATAGACATGCTTCCCAATCTTGTGAAACGGAAGAGTTGGTTTCAGCCGTGTGACACGGCTTCTCCAATCACTCAAAGTTCGCACGGTGACGCCGATAAGACCGGCAGCCTCTTTTACCGTCAGGTATTCAATCCCGTTGATTTTCATGGTGGCCTCATTTTTTTGTTTATCCCTAAATTTATAAATTGTATCCTTAGCGTGTGTTTGATGTGTGTTTGGCGTACACTCACGTTACAACCATCCAACTAAGGTGACATCATGAGCGAAACAATATTCCTTGAATTGATAAAAATTGCTGCACAATTGGCGGCGGAGCATATCAGGGTTGAACAGCCTGACAAGGACGACAGAATGAAAATATTCGATGATTATCATAATCTTCTTCTCAAAAAGTATTCCGTATATCTGGCGACGCTTCCTAAAAACGTACTCCATTACGATACTGATCCATAAAAAATTTCTTCGCGCCATGTTCCGGGCAATAAATGCCATGAACATGGCGCGACTCGTTTCGTTTTCTTCCAGCCCCATGCGGTTAAAAAGACGATTCATTCCGATTATTTAGGTCTGACTTCATGCCTCAATTTGTACGCCATGTACATGGCGTTACACACCAAAATGTCGTTTTTATTCAACCCCATGCGCTTGGCAAAACGATCCGCCTTCTTGTTGAGCAGCACGATAAGGCGAGCCATTTTGACAGTCATGCTTTGTTCGGGCATGTCAGACTTGTCAGACATGTTTTTTTGCTTGACGGGCGGCACATCAGAAAGAGGACTGTTGGAGACAGGTTCTGTGTTCTTCACTTCTGCAAGATTCAACAATTTGTCAGCGGAGGTGGTAGCGTTCATTGGCTTTTCCTTGAGGAACGTTGTTGTTCAATCCACGCCAGCGTTTCGGATCTGGAGTATGCGACCGCCGTTGACCCATTGATGGTTTTCCGGGACGGTCCCTTACCCTTGAGGCCCCACTTCGTCAGCGTGTTCGGGTGGATACCGATCAGGTTGGCTGCACTGGTTTGGGAGATTAGGTCTTCCATTTTCTGGCACTCGGTTTGCTTGTTGGTTCAATGGTTGGACATGGGT
>JADGBU010000257.1 GCA_015231295.1 Magnetococcales bacterium
GATCTTGGTGGCCTGAATCTGGCCATCCTTGAAGATCATGAGCGTGGGAATGCCCCGCACGCCATAACGACCAGGCGTGTTGGGATTGTGATCGATATTGAGTTTGGCCACGATCATGCGACCCTTGTACTCCTCGGCCAACTCTTCCAGGAAGGGGGCGATCTGCTTGCAGGGGCCACACCAGTCGGCCCAAAAGTCAACGAGAATCGGCATGGTCGCTTGCAAAACGTCGCGGTCGAAAGCGGCGTCGGAGGTTTGCAGAATGTTCTCACTCATGACGCGGATGGCTCCTTAACGGGTCTTCGGGCTAAAAAAATTCCGGAGCGCGCCCACGGAAATCCTGCTCCACGGCACATCCGGAAGACAAACCCATACGCTAGAGCCCAAACGACCAAAAGTCAACCGCGTACAAACCCCGCCGCACACAAGATCGCACTCCGCGACCCCACCCACGACATCCCCCTTTGACACACCCCCTTCCGTGCCGTATGATGTGCCTCTGTTGAAGGGAATCACGCGCGGTTAGCTCAGCTGGATAGAGCGTTGGCCTCCGAAGCCAAAGGTCGTTGGTTCGAATCCAATACCGCGTACCAATCCAGTCAAACATCGACGGCCATCTTCACAGATGGCCGTTTTTGTTTCAGCCATCCCATGGCCGACGCAAAAAACGCCCAACTCCTGAGCGTACTCTTCCCCCGCACGCGCCTCCGATGGCACAACGTCCCAAGGGCTTCGCCCCTGGCCCCCGTTGGAAAAACCATGCATTTCCAAAAAAACGATTTTCTGAACAATCATACAGCTTATAACAACCGAAAAACCGATCCCAACCATTCATGGTCTGTTGAACCCACGCCCCAAATAATGTTACATCAATGGCTGCAAGATTTTCCGATATTGACAGGGGCATGGCCGATCTCCACCTCTTCACGCCGCTCGAACCCGCCCCGAATCTGACCACACTGCGTGCGACCGACAATGACGCATGAATCCACTATTTTTCAAGGTGGCCAAACGCCATGAATAGCGACTTCCGCATTCTGCCCGACACGCTTGCAGCCCGTATTTTTCTGATTTTCTGGTGCGTGGCGGTGCTCATGATCGCCAGCCCCTTCTGGTACTGGAACACGGTGATGGTGGAGCAGATCCGCAGTCAGGAGCAGGCCAAGGTGGAACTGCTGGCTCCGCTCTACGCCGCCCAGGCGACGGCGGCCCTGGATACCCCGGATGCAGCCCGTCGTCAATTCCAATTGGAGCTTTTGACCAGTCGCATCCTGACCGCCAAGGAACCCCTGACCGAACAGCCTCTGTTCGAAGGCCTCGTGCTCGAAAGCGGCGACGGCACCCGCTGGATCGATCGGCCACCGGGCTATGCCTTTGTCGGCTTCAGCGCGGAAACCCTGCTGGTTTCCGAAAACGGCTCGATGCCGATCGGTCTGTTGCGTCTTTATTACAGTGGCGTGTTCTTCGAGCGGTTGCAGGCGGATGGCCGGATGAGCCTGATGCGGGGCATGGGCGGCATGACCGTGCTGCTGTTGCTGGTCTGGTGGTTGTTGTCGAAGCTGTTGCGCCCATTGGGCACCCTGGCCGCGTGGTTGCGAGAGTGGCGCGCCGGAACCGGACCCCAACGCCTCCCCCCCTTGAATCCCCACGCGGGCAGTGAAATTCTCCGGGTCTACGACGCGCTCCGCGAACTGTTGACCGCCCTGAAAGGAGAACGGGATCTGCTGGAAGATCGGGTGGAACAACGCACCCGGGAGTTGCACGCCGCCATGGCCGCCGCCAAGGCGGCCAATCAGGCGAAAAGTGAATTTCTCGCCAACATGAGCCACGAAATCCGCACCCCGATGCACGCCATTCTCGGACTGGTCGATCTCTCCTTGAAACAGGCCCGACCGCCCATCGACGACTATCTGCTCAAGACCCGTGCCGCCGCCCGTTCCCTGTTGAGAATTCTCAACGACATTCTCGACTTTTCCAAAATCGAGGCCGGAAAGCTGGAACTGCGTCCCGAAAACTTCACGCTGCGGGATGTGGCCGATCACATGATGGATCTGTTCAAGACCCAGGTGGAAGAGAAACGACTCCACATGGAGATGATCCTGCCGGAACAGTACGCCCATCAGAGCCTGATGGGAGATGCCATGCGCATCGAACAGATCCTGATCAATCTGATCGGCAACGCGATCAAGTTCACCGAAGCCGGCGTGATCACGATCCGAATCGGACTGGAACCGCTGGAACACGATCGGGTACGCCTGTTGTTCGCGGTTCAGGATACCGGCATCGGCATCGAACCCGAACAGATCGATCGCCTGTTCGCCTCCTTCGTCCAGGTGGACGGTTCCCATTCCCGCCAGTATGGGGGCACCGGTCTCGGTTTGGCCATTTCCCGACACATCGTCGAAAAGATGGAAGGCACCATCCGGGTTCACAGCACGCCGGGTCTGGGAAGCCTGTTCTCCTTCGATGTGATCTGCGAACGCCGCAACCTCGACACCCTCCACGCCATGGAAGAACGGGTGGATGAACGGGCCATCGCCCAACAGATCCGGGGTGCCCGGATTCTGCTGGTGGAGGACAATCGGATCAATCGCCTGATCGCCAAGGAGCTGCTCGAAGACCTGGGGCTGATGGTGGATGAGGCCTGCGACGGTCACGAAGGGGTGGAGGCGGTCAAACGAACCCCCTACGACGCCGTGCTGATGGATCTGCAAATGCCCAACATGGATGGCTACGAGGCCACGGCCCGCATTCGACAGGAGGCCCGTTTCCAGAAGTTGCCCATCATCGCCATGACCGCCCACGCCATGCTCAGCGATCGGGAAAAATGCCTGGAGGCGGGCATGAATGATCACGTCACCAAGCCGATCGACAAAAAGAACTTTTACAGTGCCCTGGAACGCTGGATCCCCTCCCATGAGCAGAGAACGCACTCCGCATCGGAGGAAGCCTCCCCCGAAGCGCACGAACCGCTGCGGGAAGCCGGTGGATATCCGGATCAAAATCGTGTAAGCTGATTGCGGTATCCCTTTACCCGAAACGCCTCCGGATCGCCCCAATGTCGCAAAACAGCCTACAGGAGATCGTCGAAAACACCACCGGAATCCACTGGGCCATTCTGAACGCCTCCGGCGTGATCGTGGCGGTCAATGGAGCCTGGCGTTCCTTTTCTCAGCTCAACGGCGGCTTCGGGGATTATGTGGGAGTCAACTATCTCGACATCTGCACCCGCGCGGGCAACCGCAATGGTCCGCTCTGGGAGGCCAGACTCATGGCCCAATCCCTCAAAGAGTATCTGGATGGTCAACAGCAGATCCCGCGATCGCTCTCCTACTCCTGCCACAGCCCCCAGGAACACCGCTGGTTCGAAGCCACCCTGCAACCCTGTCAATGGCAGAATCAGCAACATTTATTGATCCTGCATCGCAACATCACCCAGCAAAAGCTGTTGGAGTGCTCCCAGGAGCGCGCCATGGCCATGATGCTCCATGATCTGCGCAATCCCATCGGCGGCACGCACAACATCTGCGCCATGCTGCTGAACCTGGATCTGCCCGACGAGGAGCGAACCGAACTGCTTCAACTCGGCCTGGACTCCACCAAACGCGCCCTGGATATCATCACCACCGCCACCCGCTTCACCGCCCTTGAACGGGGCAACCTCCATCTGGAGCTGGAAGCCCTGAATCTGCCCGCCATGATCGAACAATGGCAGCGACAACAAAAAGAATCGCTCGACCAACGCCGACAGCGGTTGATCGCTCAGATCAACCCGCATCCCCAGAGCTCCCGCCCCCGAGGGGAACGGCATTTGATTCAGAGCATGCTCGACAATCTGCTCACCAACGCCATGGAGGCCGCCCCGCCGGAGAGCACGCTCCAGGTGACGCTGACCGTCGAACCAACGGGAACCTGGCTGACCATCCGCAATCCCGGCGCGGTGCCGATAGCGATCCGGAGCCATTTTTTCGAGAAATATGTCTCCTGGGGCAAGAAGTCGGGCACCGGACTGGGCACCTATTCGGCCCGCCTCATCGTCGAGGCCCATCGGGGCACCATCACCATGACCACACCCGATGATACGCACACGGAACTGCTCATCTTTCTGCCGCCGCCATGAGACGATCCTGTGCGCCCGGGGGGATGAATCCCTCAGACCTCCTTTTCTCTTTCAATAGGGATCGCAGCTGTCGTGCCGCCACAGCAGCCGCTGCCCCTTTCCCAGCG
>JADGBU010000258.1:0-874 GCA_015231295.1 Magnetococcales bacterium
AGTGCGCAAACTGGCGGAACGCAGCCAGACCGCCGCCGGCGAAATCAGCCATCTTTCCGCCTCCAGCGTGGACGTGGCCGAACGGGCCGGTGGCATCATCAACAAACTGGTGCCGGATATCCAAAAAACCGCCGAACTCATCCAGGAGATCGCCGCCGCCAGTCAGGAACAAAACCAGGGAGCCTCCCAGATCAATCAGGCCATCCAGCAACTCGATCAGGTGATCCAGCAGAATGCCGGCTCCTCCGAAGAGATGGCCGCCACCGCCGAAGAACTGAGCGCACAGGCCGATATCATGAGCCAGTCGATCTCCTTCTTCAACATCGGCAAGCAGGCACCCCAAATCACCCGGAGCAAACCCGCCTCCCGACCCAAAATCGGTGGCGGTGGCAAACCCCAGGCCCACATCCAAAAACACCACACCAAGGCACTGCCCGCTCCGGCCTCGCACAAATCCGGCGGAGTCGATCTGAACATGGGATCCGGACACGCCTCGGATGATGAATTCGAGACCTTCTAACCCCTCAAGGAGCCATACACCATGAGCGTTGCGGGACTGACCGAAGTGACCCAATTCCTGACCTTCCATCTCGATCGGGAGGTGTTCGCCATCGACATCTCCAAAATCAAGGAGGTACTGGAGTTCTCGGCGGTGACGAAAATCCCCAGAACCCCGGATTTCATGTGTGGCGTCATCAATCTGCGCGGCAGTGTGGTGCCGGTGGTGGATCTGCGTCTGAAGTTCGGCATGTCCAAAAGTGAAAAGACCGTCAACACCTGCATCATCATCATCGACGTGATCCAGGAAGACGGCACCACCGTCATCGGTGCCATGGCCGACTCGGTCAAAGAGGTGGTGGAACTCGATCCCAAT
>JADGBU010000258.1:916-4226 GCA_015231295.1 Magnetococcales bacterium
GGGCATGGGCAAACAGGGCAACCACTTTGTCATTCTGCTGGATACCGACAAGGTGTTCTCCTCCGCCGAACTCGCCCTGTTGCAGGACGCCGGCAACAAGGGGGGAGGCAAACCCGGAGCCACCGACAAGGCCGCCTGATCGCGCTTCTCAACGCCCGGAGGGGATCCGAATTCCATCTCTCTCCGGGCTTCATCACACTCCAGCAGGATCTTCCCCATGATCACCACCCATGAAGAGTCCGGGGTCGTCACCATCACCTTGGACGAGAAATTTGTCTTCAGCGATCACCGCTCGTTTCGCACCACCTATCACAATCGCGCGCCGGGAACCCGGTTCGTGCTCGATTTTCGCCGCGTCACCTACATGGACAGCTCGGCCTTGGGCATGCTTTTGCTGCTCAAGGAAGAAGGCGCGGGCGGGGATAAAAACCGGGTCCAACTGCTCCACTGCAACGATCAGGTGCGAAAAATCCTCGAAGTGGCCAATTTCACCCAACTGTTCACCATGGATTGACCCGCATCAGCCAAACAACCAACAGAGCCACAACAAACCCGGGCCAAGGGGCAACAGCCAATCCGATCGGTGGAGACGCCCCGTCACCCTCCCGATCGGTGGAAGCCCCTGATCGAACCCCCGGGCCCGCAACCCCTCCTCCCGCCGTCGCAGATCCCACAACAGAGCCGACAGCAACGCCTGCCCGGCCAAAGACCAACGCTCCAGGGTTCCCCCCGAATGAGCGACCCCGAGTCGTGATTCCATCCCCTGTCGCACCCGGTGCGCCTGTTCGCGAAACCGGGTCAGGCCGCTCAAACAGAACCCGAGCAGGGACAATCCACGCCCCACCGGAATACCGAACCGCTCCACTCCACGCAGATAAAAGTAAAAGGCTCCCACCAGGGCCATCGGAGTCGTGATCCGGGCCACACTCCAGGCCAGAACCGCCAGCATCAACAGACGCAACCCCTGATGCACCCCCGCGATCACCCCTTCTCGGGTCACGAAGAGCCATTCGGACCAGATCAACTCTCCCGGCGTCATCAGGCCATGAATCAGCAGCAGCAGCAGAAACAACCACCGAAAACGCCAAAGGCCGCGCCCCACAAACCGCCAGGAAAGGGACGCGGCCCAGGCCGCCAACCATACCCATCCACACCCGATCCACCAGACCACGGAATCGATCGAGGCCAGCATCAACACCGGCACCAGCCATGCAAACGCCAATACCGTCACGCGGGGATCGGGCCGGATTTTCACCGCTTCACCCGATCTCCTCCCGGCGTCGCGCCCTCATCCAGGTCGAACGGCACAAACGCCCATGCCGACGCCGACTCCGCAGCCTCCGGTCGCGACTTGACCTCCGGTGCACGTGCGCTGGAAGATGAAGAGGTGGACTCCTCGTCCGTGATGAAAGAAAAGGAGAGCACTTCGATGGGATCTGCCGTTTTTTCCGGCTCCTTTCCGGAGGCGGGATCCGTTTTCGACTCGGAGGCCTCTCCCTTCTCTTCCGGGGTCAGAGACCAGAAATCCGGCACTTCCAGATCCAGCAACGCCGCACTTTCGTCGTGATCCGGATCGGGGGGGGACGCACCCGCTTCACTTTTCCAGTTCTCGTCGCTGCCGTCGCCGGAAAAGGCCACGAAAGCGGCCAACTCCTCCTCTTCGCGGGGCGTGACCGCCGCCGATAACGATGGCCGCCGGGGCAACGCCATCCCGATCAGAGAGGGAGCCACCGGCGCGGAATCGTGAAGCGCAGCCAAGCACTCTTGTTCCGTCTCCGGGGAGTCCGACTTCTCTCCAGACGACGACTCCGTTTCAGGAGGCTCCGGTGCTGCTGCGGGCAACTCTCCCAGAGGATTCGGGGCAAAAGGGGTCGCGACCGTCACGGGTCGATCGGACACCACAAACCCGACGGATTCCATTTCGGCATCGATTGCGGGATCCGATTCGGTCTCGATCGCCGAACCGACAGCCGCCGCAGCCGCAGCCGCAGCCGCTCCGATGGCGGAGGGTTCCAATGCCGCCTGACGCAACCGCGCCTCCCCGGTGGGAGCGAACCCCTCGGAGTCGGAGACCGCGACCGGTTCCCGGCGCACCGGAAGCCCCTCGGCAGTGGAAGAAGGCGACGCCCCTTCCGTGCGACGCCGGACCCAGCGCAACAGCCCCAGCAGCAACAGGGCTCCCACGCCGGAGATTCCCGCCACCATTTCCCGAGACATGCCGGAGACCCAGCCACGCCAGATCGCCCAGGGCTTGTGCGTCAGATCAGACAGAGGCGACTCGACACCATTCGCGCCGTTGCGCACCGGAAAGAAGGGAGTCGTCCCCTGGGTGGGCTTGGCATCCAGCACCACCGCATAGTTGCGCACAAACGAAACATCCCGCTTCGTGATCCGCAGCAGAATCGTGAAAAAAGGTTCGCTCTCCGGCGTGCTGCCGGCAATCAGAATGCGACCGCCGCGTTCCTTCTCTCCGCCCGGCGGGGCGTTCTCCACCAGACGGGCGGTCAGACGGGTACGGGCCTCCCCGCCAGATGCGAAATCGGAGTGGCTGCCCACCCAGACCTCCACCTGAGGCACCTCTTCCCCCGCATCCAGCCCATAGGGAATCTCGGCGACAAAGGGCTGATTCAAGGCACTCTGCACCTGCATGGGTCCGGTCATGGTCAACGCATTCGCCTCGCAGACCATCCACCCCAGGCTCAACCCGACCACACCGGTCACCAATCGCGGCGTCACGCGCCTACCTCCGGGTTGCATCGACTCCGGAATCATCCTCGGAAAGCTCCAAAACCATCTCGTCATCATGCCCCTGGGCCCTGTTCGGCCACTCCCTTTGATTCTCTTTCCCATGCCCGGGCGATGTCGGCATCTCCCGCATACCGCCAAACTCGATGATCTCCAGTTCGTCCTCCCCATCCGGCGCACCGCCCGCAGACAACGGCCCCCCGGAGCGGCGCTCCTCCCCGACATCCAGAGAGAATGGAATGATCTCCGGCAGATCATCCGGATCCTCATCCTCATCCCGGCCCATCAGCCCCACCCGATCATCCTCTTCATTCTCTTCGAACGCGACCAGTTCGACGGCCTCTTCCAATCCGCCATCCAGTTCCGGATCCAGCTCGGAGAGCGGAGAAAACGGCTCGAAACTTCCCCTGGACTCGACCTCCATGGGCATCGGGCCTGCCTCTTCCAGTTCCGCGAACGCCTCCTCCGAAAACGCCTCCAGCGACTCATCCGAAGAAGCATCCGAAGAAGCATCCGAAGAAGCATCCGAAGAAGCATCCGAAGAAGCATCCGAAGAAGCATCCGA
>JADGBU010000008.1 GCA_015231295.1 Magnetococcales bacterium
TGCCATTTCCACCGGGAGGGCGCACCTCAATCAGGCTGTTTTGGACAAGTGTGAGTGATCTCATATATAAATATTAAACGGCGGATAAACAATGTAAAGTCAAGCACGGGCTTTTATCCCTTCCAGAAGAGATTTTGATTGCCTCAGCCGCATCCATAAGACGAACCATCTCCTCCTGGGTGAAATTATTATGCTTCAAGTAACGAACAAGATGAATGACATCTGGTTGATCATGGAGATAATCGGTCACTTCCGGATCGGTGGAAGAGGAGAGGCGGAACAGCACGTCTGGATCGGCAGCCAGAATTTTGGCCATGGCCTTGATGATGTCAGGCCTGGGCGGACGTTCCTTTCCACGTTCGATTCGGCTGAGGTAGGCTGGAGAAATGCCGAGTTTTCCGGCTGTCTCTCGCAGGCCGAGATCCTGAGCAAGCCGCAATTCGCGGACGATGTCGCCAAAGTTTTTCATGGAAACAGGATACCTGGCTGTTTAGCGTAATGCAACACTAAAAATAAGGATGGCTTCCTTGGACGAATCATGGTAGCCTTTGACCTTCTATGCGACATTGAGGTGAATCCGTGATCTTGATGTCCTGATCAGGATATTGACTATTGAATTGAGAGCCAGAAACGGATGATTCACGAAGAGGACAAAAAAAATGCCAATAAACAGGGCACCCCGGCATAGGGGTTGGGTATGATCAAAAAGGCGCAGCCAGAGCCGATGGAGGCCATCCCCAGCGGTTTCATGTTGGATTACGTCACCAACAAGCCGGTCAAGGAGACGCCGACGGAGTTGGTGCGCCAACGCGTGGTACGAGCACTCATCCACGAATATGGATTTTCTCCCGAAGATATGGCCATCGATTTCCCCATCGGGGGACGCAAGAAGCTCGATATCGCCATTTTCCATCACGACAAACCACATACCCTGGAGAACCTGGGACGGGTCGTGCAGTGCCGCCCGGAACCCAAAGCAGGACGCAATGCCACCCGGATTCGGGAGTTCGATCAAGCTGCTGCCGATCTGGAAGGTCTTAAGACCGTCATGATGGAGATCAAGGCCATTCGTTATGGCCTTTGGACCAACGGTCTGGAATTTTTCTTTCTTGAGAAAGATGACAAATCAAGCCGCTTTGAGGTTCGTCTCGACCCAGTCGGCGATTGGCCTGTCGCCGAGGAGTCCCAGGGAACCCGTGATCTGCTTTCCGACGCCCACACCCGGGTGGCGGACAACGAGATGCTCAAGGTCACATTCCGTCGTTGTCATAACTATATTCATGGCAACGAGGGCATGCCCAAGGATGCGGCCTTCTGGCAATTTCTTTATTTGATTTTTTGCAAGATGCACGACGAAAATCTTCGATCCGAACAGCGGCAGGCATGGCAGCGCCGCTTTTGGGCGGGGCCGAAGGAGCAATTCGAGGAGAAGGGACGCAAGGAGATCCGCCGCAGGATCGATATCTTGTTCGCCGAAGTCAAACAAAGGTATGGAAATATTTTCAGAGGCAACGAAGAGATCACCCTGTCGGATCGCGCTCTTGCGTTCATCGTCTCGGAACTGGCCAAATACGATTTCACCCGCACGGATGTGGATGCCAAGGGGATAGCCTACCAGGAAATCGTGGGAACCAATCTGCGGGGAGATCGGGGGCAATACTTCACCCCGCGCGGTGTGGTCAAACTGGTGGTGGAGATGCTTGCCCCCAAGGAGGGGGAGCGGGTTCTTGATCCGGCCTGCGGTACCGGAGGGTTTCTGGTGGCGACACTGGGGTACATGCTCAAGAAATTCCGCCACGAACAGAACTCCACCATCGGGCAGGAGGACACGACGGAATTTCTGAATGTCCATGAACGATTGAGAAGCTATGCCAGCACCATGGTGTTCGGGGCTGATTTCGATCCCTTCCTGATTCGTGCCTCCCAGATGAACATGGTGATGGCGGGAGATGGTCGTGGACACCTCTATCACGTTAACTCCCTGGAGTTCCCGAATGGACATCTGCCGCAAGTGGCGGACGCCAAACGGGACATCCCCCTGGGCAGCATGGATGTGGTGATGACCAATCCCCCCTTTGGTTCCGATATCCCCATCACCGACAGGAACATCCTCCAGCATTACGAACTGGCGCACCGATGGGAGCAGGATGGGGAGGGTGGTTTCCGCAACACCGGGACGCTGCAAGGCAGCGTCTCCCCGGAGATCCTGTTCGTCGAGCGCAGCCTTAAATGGCTCAAGCCAGGGACCGGGCGTCTGGGGATCGTCCTTCCCGATGGCCTCCTGGGCAATCCGGCGGCGGAATACATCCGCTGGTGGATCATGCGGGAGGCCCAGGTGCTGGCTTCGGTGGATTTGCCGGTGGAGGCATTCATCGCCGAGGCCAACGTCAACATCCTGACCAGCCTGCTGTTTCTGCGGCGCAAGAGCGAGCAGGAAAAACGGGCCGAGGCCCTGGGCGGTGCGGAAGAGTATCCGGTTTTCATGGCCGTGGTCGAGAAAGTGGGCGTTGATCGGCGCGGCAACCGGCTCTTCAAACGCACACCCGACGGCGAGGAGATCGTCGTGCCCCGCGAGCATGTGGAACGGCTCCGCATTGGCGGTCGGATGGAGGAGCGGAAACTGGTCAGGAATGAGAAAGTAGAGGACAACGACCTGCCCGTGGTCGCGGAGAAGTATCGGGAGTTCCTTCAGGAGCATGATCGATGATCACCCGCATCGAGGCGACGCGCTACCGTTGCCTGGAACGGGTCGCCGTGGACCTGCCAACTTTCTGCGTGCTGGTCGGGGCCAATGGCGCGGGCAAGAGCACCTTCCTCGACATCCCGGGCTTGCTTGGCGACTGTTTGAAACAACGGGATGTCGCCAAGGCCTTCATCACCCGGCAGGATGACCACGCTCCCCGGTGTTCGACTCTGCGCGAACTGATCTTTTGCGGTCAGGGGGATGATTTCATTCTCGCCATCGAGGCGCGGTTGCCGGATGAGGTGATTCGTCGATTGCTCCCTTCCCAAAGCGCCGCCGTCCGGAACGACCCCAAACGGTGGCTGACCGGGCTTCGCTATGAGATCCGCCTGGAGTTGTTCAACGAGCGGTCGTTGGCCGTTCGCAATGAATATCTTTTCCTGTTCTCGGAATCCACCACTCCCGGACGCGGGGAGGCGCGGTTGCACGGCGAGGTGTCGCCCAGGCGAGAATGGCGCTTCATCATTCGGCGGGAGTATGGCGGTGAGGCCGAATTTCGGGTCGAATCCCAGACCCGGGGGCGCGCCAAAGCGGTTCATGTGGATGAAACCATGCTGGCCCTGCCTCGGGCGCAATTTGAATCCGACGAGGATTTTCCGGCTGCCTCCTGGATCCTGGATCTGCTGGTGGGCGGTACGCTCTTTTACCGTCCGGATCTTGAACGCCTCAAGCGGGCGAGTCCTCCCGGCCTGTCCTCAGGCCTGATGACGGACGCCGCCAACCTGCCTTGGCTGGCCATGGGGTTGATGCGGGAGGATGCATCCCGGTATGCCCTGTGGATCGAGCATGTTCGCACGGCCTTGCCGCAAATCAGGGAGATCCGCGTCCGGGAACGGGAGGAGGACCATCACGCCTATTTCGTGGTCACCTATGCCAGCGGCCACGAAGTGACCTCTTCCGGCCTGTCGGAAGGCACCTTGCAGATCCTGGCCCACACCCTGCTGCCCTATCTGAACAACCTGCCCGCCCTCATCCTGACCGAAGAGCCGGAGAACGGCATTCATCCCCGCGCCATCGAGGCGGTGCTCCAGTCCCTCTCCTCGGTGTATGACGCCCAGGTGCTGGTCAGCTCCCACTCCCCGGTCGTGCTGGCCCACTGCAAGCTGGATCAACTGCTGTGCTCCCGCCTGGAGGAAAACGGGGCGGCGACCCTCATGGCCGGGACCAGACATCCGCGACTGGCCCAATGGCAGGGCCAGGTGGACCTGGGTGCCCTGTTCGCGGCGGGGGTGCTGGGATGAGGGACTGTGTGTTTCTTCTGGCGGACAGCAACATGAAGGGGGCCTTCGAGGGCTTCTTCTCGCGGGAGGCCTTTTATCACAGCATCGGTTGCGGCCCGTTCCGGTTCACGGCCAGCGAGGATCTGGTAGTCGCCGCCGGAGACAACGATCCCGGCCTTTTCACCCGAGGGCACGAACTGCTGCGCCCCTATCGGCAAACCCACCAGTATGCGCTGGTGGTGCTGGATGCCGCCTGGGAGGGATCCCCAGGGGCGGAACGAATCCGGCAAAAGGTCTCCACCAATCTGCTGGAATCCGGCTGGAGCCAGGATCGTTTCCATGTGGTGGTGATCGAACCGGAGCTTGAGACCTGGATCTGGCAACAGAATCCCCATGTGGCCACGGCATTGGGGTTCGATGATGTGGAAACCCTGATGGCGGATGACCTGCTGGCCAGGGCTTGGAGCGCGGGGCAACCCAAACCCAGCAATCCCAAGGAGACATTGGAAACCCTCCTCAGGAAGAAACGCATCCCCCGCTCTTCCGCGATTTACCAGAAAATCACCAGCAAGGTCTCGGTGCGCCAGTGTCAGGATGCGTCGTTTCTGGCCATGGTGGAAATCCTGCGCGGGTGGTTCCCGGAGGTGGTCCCATGACCCGCAAATTCGCCTGCCGCACCGTGCCCAGCACCTGGATGGCGCAGAACGGGCGTCGCCTGGATTGCGGGCCATACATGTCCGGGGGAATTGAGGCGCGGGAGATTTTGAAGAAGCACCGGACGATTCCTCTCAATGAACTGACGGAAAAGCGTAAAGGAGGTATTTTCAACGGTCCCCGCTTTTCGAGGGATTACGTTGGGGATCCAGCCTATGGTGTACCATTCTTAGGAAGTACGGATATTCTTCATGCTGATCTTTCGAATATGCCTCTGTTGTCCAAAAAGCAAATCAGCAATATTCCCGATTTGATTATCAGAGAAGGCTGGACGCTGATCACTTGTTCCGGGACCATAGGCCGTATGGCCTATGCCCGTGCCGATATGGATGGTATGGCGGGATCTCAACACTTCATGCGGGTTGTGCCTGATCAGAACAAGGTAAAGCCTGGGTATCTGTATGCTTACCTGTCGAGTCGATTTGGCGTTCCCATTGTAATTACTGGAACCTACGGCTCAATCATCCAAAGCATTGAACCCCACCACATCGCCGATCTGCCCGTGCCGCGCCTGGGCGAGGTGGAGGAGCAAGCGCATGCGCTGGTTCAGAGGGCGGCGGATTTGCGGACGGAGGCCAACCGAATGCTGGGGGAGCAAACAAAATCTCTTGAAAAAGAAATCGGTGGCGGTCCGGTGGAATGGGAATGTCGTCTACCACAGTCATTTGCAGTTGGAACAAGAACAATAAAATCAGCATTTATTAGATTGGACGCTTTCCATCATATTGGATTCGTTGGAGAAGCAGAGAGTAAAGTCAAAGTTTCTCTTCAAGAAATCGGATCTGTAGCAAAAGCACTAAGACCACCCATTTTTAAGCGTGTTATGGTTGATGATAGCGGGCATGAGTTTCTGGGCGGTGCAGATGTTATGACTCTTGATCAGAAGAGTGCTGACCATATATCAATCAAGACAAAAAATATTGATCTATTCATCGTTAAACCAGGGCAGGTGTTGTTTCAGTGTGTAGGGCAGAGATATGGAATTTTTGGACGCCCCACATTGGCCAATCGCAATCTAATCGGAAAAGCTGTTTCCGAACACCAAATACGGATTATTCCACATGATCGAAACGATGCTGGGTTTATAAGCATTTTCTTGGCTACTGAGTTTGGGCGCAGATTTTTGATGAAGCATTCTTCTGGCACATCGATCCCTGTTCTTCAGGAGGAGGGTGCCAGGAAAATAATGATTTACTGGCCGTCACAAGAACATCGCCACAAGATAGGCACGATTGCTGAACAAGCATGGGAAAACCGGGCATTAGCAACGGATCTCGAAGACCAAGCCCGCACCCTGGTCGAAGACGCCATCGAGGCCGGAGGCCGGTCATGGCGAAGGTGATCCCCATCGGCCAGCCGGTCAACGATGCGGAGCGGCAGGCCATTGCCTTTCTGCGGGACCATCTGCCCGATGACTGGAGCCTCTTCCATAATTTCGAGCTACGCCAGGGGGCGGAAGTCTTCGAGATCGACCTGGCGGTGCTGGCTCCCCACGCCCTTTATCTGGTGGATGTCAAAGGCACGCGGGGGCTGATCGACGTTTACGGCTCCAAATGGTATCCCGAGGGTCGCCAGCCGTTTCACTCTCCCCTGGCCACCTTGCGCCAGCACGCCAAGGCCATGGCCACCCTGATCCGGGAGAGCAATCCCGGACTTGTCGAGTTGCGCCGCGCCCATGTCCACGCCACGGTGCTGTTGACGGCGGACGATGCCATCATCCAGGATCAGGGTGGACTGGACAGGCCGGACGTCACCGATCTCAAGCACTGCCTGAAATATTTCCGCGACCTGACCCGCATCCCCTCCCAACGCGCCCAGGACATTCGCAGGCTCCACCCCCAGATGGCCAAGGCCATCGCGGGCGCGGCCCGACCCCGCACCGCCGCCCGGGTTTTCCGGGACTGGCAGGTGGAGGAACGGTTGGGTGGTACGGAGCGTTTCACCGAGTACCGGGCCAAACACACCCTGATGGGCAAACGAGGCGGCATGGCCCGGCTGCGGGTCTATCATGTGGACGCCTACCAGGATGCCGCCAGCCGGGAGGCGGAACGCAAGCGCATCGGCAACGCCTTTCGCGCCGTGGCCCACATGCCGCCCCATCCCAACGTCCTCACGGTGCGGGAATTCTTCGAGACCGACGACCAGGATCAACTGGTTTTAGTCACCGAGGATGTGGCCGGTCAGGCGTTGCGCCAGCATCTCAAAAAGCCCAGCCTGGCCCTTACCTTCGACCAGAAGTTGCAGGTGATGCGGGATCTGCTGGATGCCCTGGACCATGCCCACCGGCACGAGGTGATCCACCGCAACCTGACCCCGGACGCCGTCATCGTCACCAGGGGCGGCCAGACCCGGGTGACCGCCTTCGACCATGCCCGAGTCGGCAAGCACCGCACCAGCACCATCGCCGATCAGATCGTGGATGACCTGGAACCGGTCTATCAGGCCCCGGAGTGCTACCGCGACCCCGCCCAGGCCAGCATCGCCTCCGATCTCTACGCCGCCGGACTGATCCTTTACGAACTGCTCACCGGGGAGTTGCCGTTCGAGGATGTGGACCAGATGATGGAGGCGGATGGCAAGTTTCCCATTCCGCCCTCGACCCACAAACCGGATCTGCCCAAGGGAATCGACGGCTGGTTGCAGGCCTTTTGCGAGTTCGATCCGGAAGATCGCCACGCCAGCGCGGCCATGGCGCGCAAAGCGTTGGACGACCTGATCCTGCCTCCGGCCAAAGAGGCTCCGTCGGATCATGCGATGCGCCATCCTGTCCATGTCCAAGCCACTCCGGACGATCTGACCGACCTGCTGCCGGATTCCATCCTGGCGGATCGCTTTCGCATCCAGAAACGTCTGGGGGTCGGCGGCTTTGGCGTAGCCTACAAGGTGTTTGATTCGTTTGCGGATGTGGTGCGGGTGCTCAAACTGGTGACCAGAGACCGGCACAGCGTTTTCGAGCGGCTGCGCCGGGAATACAAGACCCTCACCAATCTGCCAGACCACCCTCATGTCGTGAAGGTGATCTGGGCCGACCGTATGGGAGATTCCAAACAGACCCCGTATATCGTCTTCGAATATGTGGAAGGGTTGGATGTGACCGACCTGATCGAGACCAACGCCATCGGCCTGGAAGAGGCGGTGACCCTGATCCGGCAAGCGGCGGCAGGGCTGTCCCATCTGCATGCCAACGGGGTTTACCATCAGGACATCAAGCCCTCCAATCTGCTGCTGACCCATGGGGGTGTTCGCATCATCGACTTCAACGTTGCGGTCAGCGAGGCCGATGACGCTCATGGGGGCGGCACCCGGCGCTATCTGCCACCGGACTACGACTATTCGACGGAACCGCAAGCCGCCGATCGCATCGACCGGGATCTTTACGCCTTGGGCATCACGTTCCATGAGTGCTTGACCGGCTGCTACCCCTTTGACGAACCGACACCACCACTGAAAACACCTCCCAGGGATCCCCGCAAGACCGCCCGCGCCGCCTTGGTCAGCCGGGAACTGGTGGAGATGCTGTCCCGCATGATCGCCCCGGAGCGGGTGAACCGCTTTTCGTCCGCCGACGAGGTGTTGCATGCCTTTGCCGCCATCAAACGGTTCCGGGAGGTGTTCTCCTCCAGCGAAACAGCCTCGGAGGTAAGATCGATTTCTCGGCTTGACCTATCCAGCTCGGCAAAACCGAACCACAACCCCTTCGTCACCCACCTGATGACCCTCTACAGTCAGAGCAGGGTGACCAATGCCGGAACCCGGGGACTGGATGAGGTGGGAAAAGCCACCTACGTCTCCACCTGCCTGGATGAAAAACTGGGCCCGGCTCTGCTCACCGGTGAATTCCGGTTGGTGATCATCAGTGGGAACGCCGGAGACGGCAAGACCGCCTTCATCCAGCAGTTCGAGGCCCGAGCCGAAGGCAAGGGTGCCCAGCTCCAGCGCGGAGCCAACGGTGCGGTGTTCCGCATCAAAGGCCATACCTTCCAGAGCAACTACGACGGCAGTCAGGATGAGGGCGAAGAGCGCAATGATGCCGTGCTGGAGCGTTTCTTCGAGCCATTTCGGGGCGAAACGGCTGCGGGGTGGCCCTCGGACCAAACGCGAATCATCGCCATCAACGAAGGGCGCCTGGTGGATTTCCTCCTGGAACATGAGTCGGAGTTTCCTCTGCTTTCCCGACAGGTTCAGGACGGTCTGTCGGGTCGGCACCCACAAGATGGGCTGGCGGTGATCAATCTCAATCTGCGCTCGGTGGTGGCTGGCAAGTCGGATGGCGATTCCATCCTGGAACGGATGATGGCCGCCATGATCAAACGGGAGTTCTGGACCGCTTGTGACTCCTGCGACCTGCAAGGGAAATGCTACGTCCGGCACAACGCCATGACCTTCCAGGATTCCACGGCGGGCTCCAAGGTGATGGAGCGGCTGAAAACGCTGTTCACCATCACCCATCTGCGTGGCCGCCTCCACATCACCATGCGGGATCTGCGTTCGGCGGTCGCCTACATGCTGGTGGGATCACGGGATTGCGACGGTATTCACCAGCTTTACCAGCAGAGCGGAGAAGATGTCCAGAACCTGATCCTGGACGGTTTCTATTTCAACTCCTGGACCGGTGGCCGGGAAGGTTCCGCTGACCGTTTGCTTGCCCTTCTGCGGGAAATCGACGTAGCCCAGGTAAGCAATCCGGAATTGGACCGCGCTCTGGGCTTCGTGGACCCAGCCGAAAGAGGTATGAGCCGTTTTGGATTCGGCGAACGTGCCAACTACGACCAGGAGTTGATCGGCGCGCTATTCCGTGGTCTCCCTCGCGACTATACCGCCAGGAATCGTCCCAGGCTGATCGAGAAACACCGCAACTATGTCTCCCACCTGCGCCGCCGTCATTTTTTCGAACGCCGGGATACAGGTTGGCGATCCATGATTCCCTATGCGAGCGTGGAAATCTTCATGGCGGCCATTCAAAACCCGGGCGAGCCGAGGAGGATCGACGTGGCCGCCTTGATTCAGGCCATCAATCGTGGCGAGGGATTGACCGATCCTGACCGATTGGGCAACCAACTGGCCTTGCGCGTTCGTCGGGTGGAACGGGGGACCATCCGCAGCTATCGGTTGTTCAAGGGCGAGCACTTCCTTCTCCAGGCTGAACAGGGCGCAGAGGACAATCCCTTCCTGGAATCGCTCCCTCAGGCTTTGGTGCTTCGCTACGACTCCGGCGCGGGACATCGGGCGGATCTGCGCATCACGCTGGACATCTTTGAAATGCTAAGGCGCATGGAATATGGCTACCGGCCCAGCGTGGAAGAGGAAAAAGGCTTCTATCTCAGTTTGGCCGTGTTCAAGAATGTCCTGTCCGCAGCGCCGTACCAGGAGGTTCTCCTGACCGAGAGCGGTTTTGACTTCTACCGCATCAGACGCAATGAGAGCGGCGTCCTCTATATGGAAAGATTGGGCGGGAGGGCCGAAGCATGAGCATCAAAGGACGCGACAAGGAATTTCGCACCCCCAGGATCAGTTATCTGGACTTCAAGCATATCGAAATGGATCGGGTTCTGACCATGCTGTTCCCCCGTCTGAAATACGATGGGTACGGCAGCCGACGCCCGCCTCGCGGGGGAGATCTTTCCGTGGAAATGTTCCGGGAGGACTTCCTGGAACATCCGGAATGGTTCGCCGGGTTCGATGCCTTTCCCGAGGTGGTGTACCGTTGGATCGAAACCGACCTGATGGATGTGGTGAATCGTGGCAAAGCCAATCAGGCCGTGGCCGCACCACGCCCTCTGCACGGGAACACCTACAAATTCCGCAACGCCCGTCATACCCGTGATTACGGAGCCGCCGAACAGATCTACTGGATGCTCTTCTACGCCAGAAAAACCAAGGGTCAGGCTGCACGCGACGCCTTGAAGCAGTTTTTCTTTCCCGGCATCGATCTGGTCACGGACAGGTATGACCCTAACATTGCGGTTGATGTGGAGACCCAGGCCATCCTGCGGCTGGATCACCAGGTCACCCAAGACATGAAGGATTCGAAAGAGCCAGAGCGTCATCCACCCCTCTGCATCGGCCAAGCCGACCTGCTGGCGGATGATATCCTGCGTTTATTGGCTTACGAACCCTATATTCCCCGATCGGTGCTGGTGGACTATCTGAAGACACTGATGGCGTTTCATCTGGCCCTGCACCATATTCGGCTCCTGTTCATGCTGCCCAGGATGGTCAAACAACGTTCGGGGGGTGATCCGTGCTCGCCGAGGGAATGTCCGGTCCATCCCGGAAACAGTATGGCGCTGGACGGGTGTCCCTATCAGGTTCCACTGATGGTGGATATGGGGGATCCCCTCAACGAGGAGATGCACGAACTGGCACGTCGATCCGCCGACCGGGTGTACCGTCAGATTCCCACGTTCGTTCAGGCAAACTTCGTCGTCAAAAAGCTGGATGAAATGGCGGAATATCTCAGCAGGAAGACGGGGAAACTGGCTGTTCCTCCTTCAGGGGATTTCCTGGTGGACGATCTGGTGTCGCTGCTCAAGCCCGAACACGACAACGAGCGCATGGCCTATTTCAAATTTCGATTGGCAAGTTTGATCGAAACAACCGGGAAAGGAGCGGACGATCTGGACCCGGAGATCCGTAAAGCCACAGCCATGGGGTTGGATGAGTTCGAGACCTTCATCGAGATCCTGATGGCATATCGGGGCAAATATCACCGGCAGTACATCACGGAATGTCTGGATTCCTTGTTGCTGAAAAATCGGGATAGCGGGCTATTGGCTCAGGCACGTTCCAAGGGAAGCCCGCGTCGATTTCAGTTGGGAAGTAAACTTCTGGAGGTGCTGATCCAACTGGCGGTCCTGACCCAGGCCGGAGGCTGTTTCATGACCCGTGAAGTGCGCGTCGATGATCTGCTGGCCTTTCTGCGAGGTCGTTATGGGTTATATCTTGACCGATTCCCGGAAGCGAAGAAGGCTGGTGAAGGGACCAGCATTCTTGAGAGGCGCGCCCTTCGCCTGAATCTGGAGACATTCAAAACCAGGCTGCGGGAGATTGGTTTCTTCGAAGATCTCTCGGATGCCTACGTGACGCAAAAGATATCGCCTCGGTATACCATCGAACGGCAGTGCCCCAGCACGAATGATGGAAGGCAGGCATGAGCGACCAGTTCAAAGAGTTGTTGCCAGGACAGTTGCATTCCGCAATCTCGGACTTTCTGTCGCCCAGAATCGAGGCGACACTGAACGACCGTGGAGTCGGCCACTGCATGCGCATCACCGACTTGGACGAAGCCGTTATGGAAACGGTTTGTTCGGAGCTGAGGCGAGGAATGCCAGACGGCAATATCTTCATTCTGGGATCTCATGAAGATGAACGTCGTCCCTTCCGGATCACATCAACCAAGTTGGTTGAACTTCGGAACCCGGAAACCAACGGGCGATTGCGGTCCCCGTTGCTGGTCTTCATCCCTGCTTCGCTCCGGACCAGTGCTGAAGACTCATTCGGCATTGCCACATTCGAAGAACTCGCCTTTCCACAACTCTATCGAGAACTGATTCAGATTCTGTTGCAACGTGTGCCATCATCTCTGGTGGGACAGGTGCGCAGTCTGTTTGAATTCTTGACGGACGAAGGCTGGCCATTCGGGAATGACATGGCCAAGGTGAGGTTTCTGCTGACGGCACTATCCAATGGCATTGATGGCGAGACCCTGGGCGCAAGTCTGTACGAGTTGACGCTCATTCCGGATTTCAAATTGTTCGTAGAACCGGCTGTCGTTCATGCCAGGCTTCGAAGGAATCTGCTTTGTGTTCGGCATCTCATGGGATCTCCGGCCTCGACGCGGGGAAGGGTCGTCGACCTGGATCTTGAAGAGCGGTCGTTGGAGCAGACCCTTCACCGGTTTTTTATCAAATGGGATATTCAGGAACCAGAAGTATGGACCAAGCCTGTTGTCCTGCAGAAGGAATGGTGGCCAATTTCATTCGATAACTGGGCGTTCAAGGAAGAGTCAACCCTGGGCAGGATTCAGTTATCTGTCATTGAGATTGATCTTCCGTTTGTAAAAAATGGAGAAAAAAATGAGTGTCTCATCGATTTGATTGGTCAGCAGATACTGGTCCCAAAAGAACGACAGAAATTGAATGTTGTATTCGAGGTTAATCCCCACCCAGGAAAGGTCCAGGGCTTGGACCATTTCACAGTTCAAATCATGGCCCAGGATGGGGGTCCTATTGGCAAGTCGAAAAAGGTCAAGGTCTGGAGATCAAACCGTAATAGATGCACCGTCGATTTGACCAACCTGAACAAAGTCGAGTTCAGCGAAGGGTGGCATTTCATCCGGGTTCTGCCATGGACTGCAGAAGGTGATCCCGTTCCCATGGAAAATGAGGATGATGCGGACGATATCTCCTCAAAACTTTACGATAGTCAACCATTCTTTGTGTTTCCCGGCGGGGTGTCTATTGACGTAGATCCTCCTCAACGAGCCATCCCAATTGAAAAAAGTCTGGAGCATGCCCGTCTGCGCTTGCAGATGACGGCACTTGGGAGTGACCGAGATCCCTGGGCAGTGCAGCCAACAAATGTTGCATGGGCCGAAGGAGCCAGAAGAACTTCCCGCCAGGAGATGTTGCATGTGAAATTCGGCAGGGAAGGCATGGTCCAGATTCACCTTTCCCGAGTGTTGAAGAACATCGAGCAACGTATTCTTGCCAATCCCAACCATCCATCAGGATGGCGGATGCAAATCAATATGAACACAGCGGAGCATCCTTGCGAAATTGGTCTGATCACACCATCCAGCAACGCCATGAAATCCTTCCTGGCCGCCAGAGCGGATTTCTTTTCCCATGTCAGACATGGAGAATCTGAACTTGTGATCCAAGGATGTGCATTGCCAGAGGGTTCGGACAAATGCTTGCTGTATGCCCAATCGTTTTTGGATCTGGTTTGCAGTCAGATGCGGCAAGCAGAAACATCAACCGGATCTGAACGTCAGGCCCATTTGCAAGCTTTAAAGAGTGTTCTGGCCGTTGACTCCATCCATGCCGTTTTGACTGATTACCGAGGCAAGTGCAGAGAAGCCTTATTGGTTGCGCCAACGCATCCTTTACGCGCCCTTTGGCTCTCCGGATGGGGATACCTGGGAAAGGAATGGATTGCCAGAATACAGTCCGGTGGACGTGACCATTTGCCAACCGTTCGAAGTGCTCTTCTGGAGGTACTCCAGCCGTCAGCATTCCCCATGGGGATTCCCGTCGATGATGGCCGGATTTTCATCAGTGTTGAGAATTTGAATGCATTCTGGGGGATGTACGCTCCAACCACAGAGGATAACTCCAGAGGTTTGGTGTCGGATATCTGTGCAGCTCTCGGTATTCCTGAACCAGAAGCCGCTGGATCTGATGTCTCAGGCCAAATTCTGGCAGAGAAGCTGGAGCGATACCTTTCCCAACATCCCTATGTGAGAGAATTATCCATTAACGTTTTCAATCCGGGGGCTGGCAGTGACATCGCGAATGCTTTGGTTGCGCTTCAAGATAAGTCGGAATTTTCCGGCCTGCGCTATGATGTAAGGCTGTTCTCTGCGGATTCCACCGCACCAATTTTCGTAGATGCTTTTGATCAGCTTGTTCGACCTGAGAACATTGTCAACGAGGCAGCAGAAGCTTTTGCGTCATCATCAAGCAGTCACCTCTTCACCAAGTTGAAGGTGGCAAGGCACTCATTGGACGCTTTTAAAGCTGTCCCAGAAGCCTACGCTGCGCATGTGAGCGTTCTTCTTGATGTCTTTCCAGCAGAGGAGTTGTCAGTAGCCGAGAAAGCCCATAGCCATGTCCCTCTGTTCGGTCTGATCCAGGATTATGAAACAACCTTCGTCGATGATGAATCGGGGACCTATTGGCGAAAGGCACCTGTCATCGGTGTAGTTGGGAATCCACCCGAAAAAGAAGAGACATTTGACCTGATTGCCAAACTGAATGCTCATGTCTGTATGGCAACTGCTGCGGTAGCCGCATCGGGGGCGAGCTTCAAGGCTGTTCCTGTCGTCACCTTGAAATTGGATGTTGAACAGCGAGAACTGATTTATGAGGTCCATCGAGTCAGCGACTGGGTATTTACGGTTGACCGCCACATGGGTATTGAATTTTTCGATCATGGAGGTCTCAAGGACAGACCAGACTACTTGATTGATTTTGTTTCTGGGGCCAGTTCTCTTTCTGCTTACAACTTGATCGTTTCGTCTCGCTCTACGGAAGAACTGGAAATCATGCTGAGGCCAGTTCTTGAGAATCATGGCCTTTCCGCCACCGGGAAACATGCGATCAAAGTGCTTTCATACCTCCGGTCGCTGTCAGGGCAACTGGCCTTGAAGCTCATTTCATCCCCAACGCAACAGACAGAAGCGCTTGGCCTCGCATTGGCCAGGCTTTACCTGGAATATCAGGGGGCATTGAGCAATCAGATCATACTTCCTCTCGATGCCCATACCGACCTGTACAGAGGCTCTGGCCAAACAGATGAAATCGAAGATGCCATTAGCCTGCAACGTACTGATCTGGCGCTGTTCGATCTTGATTTAGCCAACCGGACCGTCACCTGCAATTTGGTGGAAGTGAAGTGCTATTCTCAGGTGGGTGACTTTTCTGCATTCAATCAATTAAAGGAAAAGATCACCGGACAGATTTCCCAAAGTGAGCGCATTCTCCAGCGGCATTTTGACCCTGGCCTGAAGAAACCAGACCGACCTGACCGTTTGTTGAAGAGTCGTGAATTCGCAAAGACATTGCAGTTCTATTTGGAGCGCTCCTTGCGCTATGGCATCATGGAACCAGTGACAGCACATGAAGCGCATCAGTTCTTGCAAAGCATTGAGCGTGGTTATGCGCTTCAGTTCCGACGTAGCGCAATCATATTCGATTTTGACAAACAGGGAACCGAGCCGTTTGAAACAGAGGTAGGTATCGAATTTCACCGGGTGGGGAGGGATTTGATTCAAGCACTCTTGGAAGGCTGTGACACATCAACTCGGAGTGAAGGTGGACAAGAGCCGGCATTTGAGAGATCCCTCAGCGAACTCAGTCTTCCTCATGTGCCAAAACTGGAATCGGCTGCTTTTATTGCTCCAAAACGCGAGCGTACTGGAACCTGGACGCTGACTGCAAACGATTTCCATCCTGAAGTGGCAGTGGAGAGCTTGCCCGTATCCGCCGACAAAGGCAGCTCTGCAGAATTTTGTGATGGCGCTCATGAAGAAGAGTTTTCCTTTTCTGCCACCACCAAGACGCCCGCTGCAGAAAACGCTTCCAAACCATATCGCTATGACCTAAATATGAAAATTGCAGATCCTAAGGAAAAAGAGATATCAATTCTTGCTGCCATTACTCGCGATGCAGAACAAGCAAAAGTTGCAGGTCCACAGACAAATGATCTGCATGATTCACAACAAGTTGCCTATGACGTCATGCTTGGGGTCACGGGAGAATCCCCTCAATACGGCCTTCTAGGGGAAGTGTCTGGCCGAAAGATCGCCTTGGATCTGAACCACACTCACACGATTAGCCTTTTTGGAGTTCAGGGGGGCGGCAAAAGCTACACCCTGGGTACGGTTATTGAAATGGCCTCAATGGCTGTCTTGAATTTGAATGTCCTTCCAAGCTCTCTGGCCACAGTCATTTTCCATTACAGCCCCACTCAGGACTATGCGCCCGAGTTTACCTCCATGATTCACCAAAATTCCGTGGTGGAGGAGATTCAAATTCTTCGAGATCGGTACCAAGCCAATCCGCAAGCCCTCAAGGATGTCGTGATTCTAACACCAGCAGACAAGGTTGCGGAGCGCAAGGCCGAGTATCCTGATCTGGAGGTTTATCCCATCGCCTTTTCTGCAGGAGAACTCAAGGCAACCCATTGGAAGTTCCTTATGGGGGCAATCGGCAGTCAGAGCATGTACATGCGCCAAATCAATCTCATCATGAGGGGACTGCGAAGTAATCTGACATTGGATTCAATCAGAAGCGGAATTGAAAATTCTGGCCTTTCTGACCATCTGAAGGATTTGGCTAAAACTCGTTTACAGTTTGCTGGCGAGTATATCAGCGATGGACAACGCCTTCAGGATCTGATACGACCAGGTCGACTGATCATCGTTGACCTGCGGGATGAGTACATCGAAAAGGACGAGGCATTGGGACTGTTTGTGGTGATGCTGCAGATTTTTTCGGAGGCCACTTTCAACGGGCAGGCATTCAACAAAATGGTTGTCTTTGATGAGGCCCACAAGTATATCGAGAATGACGACCTGGTCACCGGCTTGGTTGAGGTCGTTCGAGAGATGCGGCATAAGGGGACGAGCATTATGGTGGCATCCCAGGATCCACCCTCCGTACCAATTTCGTTGATTGAACTATCTTCTCAGATCATCATGCACAAATTTAACTCACCCGCGTGGCTCAAACACATCCAGAAGGCCAACGCTGCGCTTGGTGAATTAACCTCGGAGAAAATGAGCCGCTTAGGGACTGGGGAAGCATATGTTTGGTCGAGCAAGGCCAGCGATGACACCTTCTCCAAGGGAGCGGTCAGAGTAAAATGCCGACCTCGCGTAACCCAGCATGGTGGGAGTACCAAAACGGCGATTGCAGGGTGAGGTCGTGGTTCAATTTATTGAACAGGGATGTGCCTCTTGATATCAACGAGATGATTGTTCCAGTATACAGATCAATATGATGCAATTTCATGCTGTTTTGCTTGCCTACCGAAATGGAGTCGAAATTTCTCCATGCTGCACCGCAACAAGAGGTAGAGAATTTGGTTTGGAAATCCCATTTTGGTTCACCATTAAAGTTTCACAAGGTATTCTCAGCACAAAAGCCGCCCTTCCAGAGCGGCTTTTTTTGTGGGAAAAATTCCAATATTTTCAATAGATAGCTGACAGAGTTTGGAAACACACTTGGTTGGAAACCGGACCCGCAGGAGTCGAAAACCGGCCTTTCTCCCTTCTCCCTGGCGACATTCTCCAAAAGCTATGGACCGTTCACCAGAAGTGGCCTGGAATTTTGGACCGAACTTTTACCTTTAAAATCAATGAACAACGCAGACCTGTTTTTTGGACCGTTCTGGAAATGCCATTGGTCGGCAACAAAGAGTTGAACGTGTGTCTGGTTTGATGTTTCCTTGTCAAGCAATGCATTTTTATGTGTGATTTGCATATTTTATACCATAAGATATTATTTTTCCGCCATGACCGTTCCACGCAAACACGATCCATCTTTGGGCCTTCCTCCCGTCTCTCCCGACGTTTATGATCCCTTTCTTCTGGGAGTGAAATGATGGTGTAAAACGCCATCTCTCTTGATAAAAAGTGACGACTCTCTTGATAACAGAATCGGAACTGGCGTAAAAATTTGACGCGCGTTTTGACAAAAAAAGCCCGGATCAGTGCCGGGCTTTTTTTTATTGCCTCCCCCATCTTCGCTTCCGTCTTTCGACGAGTACTGCATACCATTTCTCAACCAACCAAGGCAACGCACCCCGAGAAGATAGCATCCGATTGTCATAAAAAGATTATGGATGGCGTCCATCTCATTCCAACCCCAGCGCATGCTTGTAAAGATCGGTGAGCGTCTCCTCCTCCTCGATCTGATGAGGTTCCATGCTCCGCAGACGCACCACCTTGCGCACAATCTTGGGATCGAATCCCATCGCCTTGGCCTCGGCGTAGATGGCGCGAATATCCGCAGAAATCCCCAACTTCTCCTCTTCGAGACGTTCGATCCGCTCCACCACACGGCGCAGATCCTCGCTGGAGATCCCTCCCAGATCGTCCGCCGGGACACCCTTTTGACTATCAATTGGCTCCATTGTCCCTCCCCTTATATTCCATGATGATCATCATGGATCATGACACTGCCACCAACGATTCAGCGTTGAGCGTCATCACCTGCGCAACTCTTTCCCACCTCCACAGTTGCTTGGCGATAATTGGCGATAGCTGCTCTCGCTTCTTGAATCGCTTCAAAATCGTCCCAATAGGCGATATCATCATTCTTGTGCCACCCGGAGACTCCATCGGATGCTTCAACAATGGAAAGAATATCTCGCAGAGAGGACAGAAGACCCTGCGAGGCTGCAACCAATCTGTCGTTCGATTTATCCATCATATTCCATGAGCTCCCATTCCGATCCACACTGTCCCCAGATTCATGTCTACCCCCGCATTCAGTACACGCGACAGTGCACGACTGGAATCTTGTTCCAAGCTGCTCAAATTCAGCTTTTCCCCCACAAAACGGGCACGGTCTAAGTTTCATTCGTCTGACCCAGCCACCAGCGATTCAGAGGCACCCAGCAACGGCTCCGGCCAGAAACGTCGCCAGATAAACGCCGCCAACGCCTCGTGCCCCGTCTCAGCCGCCAGGATGGCCGCCTCCGTGGCGTTGCAGGCGTCGCGATGGGTGCGAATGACCGATCGGATCGCCTCCGCCTCCTCGGGCGTATAGATCCCCAACGCGGCGTTGCGCTGCTTGTAATCCGGGGCGGCGGCCAGGATGAGCTCCTGAACCTCGTCCTTGAGTTGCGCCACCAGCGCGGCCCGCACCTCGGCAAGCGGCTTGTCATGGAGGCTTCTGGCGATCACCACCTCGGCCTCGGCGACGATCACCTCTTCCACGCACTCCTGGAGGCGACCGTCGTATTCAGGGTCATCCCGCCGGACAACGGGGAGCCAAACCCCTTTGCTGGAGGGCAACGCGGGGGGATGTTCAACAAATTCCTGCATCCGAACGACACCCCCATTCAACACCCATGCGTATCTCATGCTTTAACTCCTTATAGATTAAGAAGGCTTGAGGCCAGATTCTTCCGGGTACGCCACGTTTCGCCATCCGTTGACGACTGCACGTCGAACCACGTCCACGGATACCCACCGGAGGTAAAATGCAGCGTCATGGAGTGAATTTCGGTGGGCGTTCCAAAGTCGAAGACCGCGTAGACAGGCCCGGCCCACCCGGCCTGGGCCACGGCGACCGACGTGCTGCCATCATTGAGCACGGTGTCGGTGATCAGGGTGGCACCGTGATAATATTTGACGACGGCAGGACTCACCGCGAGGTTGGTTCCGGTGCCATTGCTTGATAGAAAGGCACGCAACTCCGCGAGATACCCCACCCGGCCCCATTGCGCCGACGGGAGCGCGATCCTCCAGTACCGATCGATCCCGGAGTGGCCAGGCTGGCCGGTCGCCTCGTCACCCACAAGTCCGAGATTCTGCACCGCCACCGCGCTCTGGGCTTGCGGATTGAAGTTCAAGGCGTGCGGGATCCACGTCACACCATCGTTGGACCGATAAATCGACATGGAGGTGATGTAATACCCATCTTCGTCCGTTTTGTTGACGCGAATCGAATGAATGCGGACAGGAGAATTGAACTGAGCGACAAAATATTTTCCCCCTCCGTTTGTTTGGGACCAGCGCGCCGTTCCGGTGGTTTTATTCAAGACATTCATCAATCCGGCGTAATCATTCACCGTGTAATCCGTGACCGTGAACGCCCCCTTGACGAACAGATTCTCTCCACTCCCGTCTTTCGACGTGTACGCTTCAAAGATTCCCGTCCTTTGCGTCGTAGAGATCGACACGACTTCGATTACGAATTTCCAGAGAATGGCCGGGAGGTGATTCGAGTCCCCCGTACCAAAACCGACCAGATTCGTCAGCGAGAGCATGGTTCATCACTCCGAAAAGGAGTCGGCGGTATAGACGACGGTGACACCATGCAGCCGCGCATCAATGACCATAGTGTCATTTGCGTCAGAGACGTTCCGGGAAATCTCAAAAACGATGTAGTCGCTTTTGGACGGGGTGTTGGCGATCGTGAGCGATGCGGAAAGGGCGGTCGTGTACAGGCTTCCGGCAACCCCTCCCGTACAGTTGATGCCGACAGCCGCTCCAAAAGGCGTGTCGATCGCATCACCGTTGGCCAAAGCCACGGCCCGCACCTCCCATCTCACCCCGAAATTCACGCTGGTGGCCGCATGGCTCCACACAATTTTGAACGTCACGCTTCCGGCGTTCCACCCTTCCGGCATCCGCACGAAGAACTGAGCGAATTCAGCGGTCGCAGCATCGAAATCGATGGTCTTGACCATGATTTTGTTGGTGGCGGTCTCGGCGGTGGTGAGCGATGGGCCGTTGGTGACTCTGGGCACCATACCGTGGGCCGGAACAAAAACAGGAAATCGTGGCCCGGAGGCGGCCAGCAGGGCAAGCTGATCCGCAGCCGTCGCGGCGGCCATGATCAAGGCGCCAGCCTGGGACAACACCAAAACCTCGATCGCGCCGCTGCCAGGAGATGTGCGTCCCAAAACGGTCCCGGAGGCGACCGTCGCCTGTTTGAGATTTCTGCCGCCGGTCCCGTCGAACATGGCCACGGCTCCATCGACGGATGAGGCCGGGCCGATCATGAACCCCTCGGTCAGCGCGGCCAGCACCGCGCTGCACAGACGCAGTTCAACCCGCGCGCCGATCCCGAACGCCAGAGCCGAGGTGCCACCCTGGGCGCGCACGACGGTGATGGTGTTGCCGGAGATGGCCGTGGCCTTGACGATCTCGCGACCGACGGCAGAGGCGAGGGTGAGGAAGGTGTAGTCGCCTGCCGACAAAACCGGAAACGAGGCCGAACTGGCCACGACAATCCCCGTGTCACCAGCACCGCAGGCGGCCACCAAAACGGAATAGGCCAGATCGGCAAGTCGGATGGCCATTATTGTTGAACCTTGATGGACAAGACAAAAATCAATGAATCACCAGCCTCTTTGGGATAGGGCCCCTTGACGTTGCGCGAGATCAGCGTGCCGCCGCTGGCGGCGTCGAACAGGCCGATCTCGTTGACCGTGCCGGTCCCGACACCCGCCGGAAACTCGGCCTCGAAGGTGATGGTGTCGCCGGAGATCACCCCGCCAGGGGTGGTGAGCGCGACCCGCGCCGTCTCGACCACCAGGGCCGTATCGCCGAGAGCGGCAGTCGTCGTACCGCTGCCGACCGCCATATGGCTGACCTCACCCCCCTGGCCCTTCATGCGCTGGACGATCCAGGCAAACCCGGCAGAGGTGATCTTGTCGTCGATCCGGTCGATGAGGGTGCGGTTGCGATAAACTTGCAGCGTGTCGCAAAATCTGACCAGACAGGGAGAATCAGGGGTGGACATGAAAGAAAACTCCTCCAAAGTATGGGAAACTCATCCCAGAAACGCGCCGCCGACCAGGGCGCGCCCAAACACGCTCGCGGCGACCAAATCACCTGTCACGCTTTCGGTCACGGCGACCGATTCGGCAGGCACGACACCCGTCAGAGTCATCCGTGCCGACTCCACCAGCTCGGCCTCATCGGGTGCCAACAGAACCGACAGCGTGGCCGTACTCTCCACGGAAACCGGCTCGGCACCCAGAATCTGGCGTCGGCTCAACGACTCGGAAAAACGAACGGCCTCGTCGGCCCGGCCAGCCGGTTCGATCCCCCAAAACAGACCGGTCACATGAAGATGCGCCAAAGATTGCGGGATCATCGAAGGCGCGCCTTGACGATGAACCGAAGACGCCGGTAGATCGTCACCACGGCTCCATCGACATATTCCAGGCTCAATTCGCCCTCGTAGCGGCCTGGAGTGGTAAAAAGTTCTGGCGGCCAGATCATCTGGCAAACCCCGTTGACATAAGGACTCACCTTGGTGGCGGTCAGAGGATACGGGCCTCGGGAGCGATCCAGAGGCTGGATCGGCACCCGGACGCCCACCACGCGGGTCAGATCGCAGGGGGCCCACGTGTCGGCGTTGTACGGGTCCAGTGAACAACCAGGCGCGGGTCTGAACCGGTCGCGAATCGTAAACCGCAACGGTCTGCCGTGATCTCCCACCACCAGCGGAATCGGAAAATCCATCATATTTCCCTCACGGCCACCCCATCACCACGACCTCAGTCGAACCAAACCCGTTGCCGGTCAAATCCTTCCGCGTGGCAACCACCTGCCCGGCCAGATAGGTTCCAGACTGGGGATGATGGCCAATGATTTCCAGATCATGATGCACATCAACGCGATCCCCGATCTCGATCGGCAAACCTTCCAGACTCAACCGGGCAGTCACGCGCGCACCGTAACTTCCCTGAGAGCGCGCCATAATTTCCCCCCGCATCGGCTCTGCTTGGTCGCTGGTGTACAGAAACGGCAAATCAAGCGCACCTTCACGGACCCCATACATCGCCTGGGAGTTTTGATCTTCCCGGTTCGCGACCAAAACCCAGGATCCGTCCGGTATCGCGCCATATCGAAATACCAAACGATTGCGGATTGCGCCGATTTCAACGGTTGAGAACGCCACACTGCTCGATCCATCCTCGTTGCGTAGCGTATCCGCCTCCGTAATCGTAACCGCTGGAGACGAAAGATTGAGCACGTCGCTTTGAATTTTCCGCATAATCCAGCGATTGCCGGAATAGGTGATGACCGCACCGCATTGCCGGGCGATTTCGGCCAGAACTTCATGGACTTGAAACGGATCCGGCAGATAGATGCCGATCTCGACCCCGATGAAAGCATCGAAATCACCTGCGGCTGTTTCTGCGGCAGACGCCCCGCCGTAGGTGCGCAACAGATGACGGGCGACATGATCAGGTCTTTCGATCAGTGCCCATGGCGTGCCGGTAATACTCCCGGACGCGTCATCTCTCCATCCACAAACATCTGCCAGACAGGTTTTTGCCGCGATGAAATCGCTGAACACCCCATACGACGACACCAAAATCTTGGAATGAAGATTCCCTTGCCCGCTGCCATAAAAATCGAATTTATCGCTTGCTATCGGGTAGTTATTATTGCCGTAGCGCACATTCGATACAGAATGGATCTCGTGCGCTGCCGGAATGAATGGATAGCTCCCTTCCACGACCATCACTTCGTCGCCATACGCATGGCTGGAAGGCAACCCCCCGACTGGAGCGGTCACACCGCGCAGACACCCCTGAAGCAGCCCGCCGCTACGGGATTGATAAATAATCGCCTCATCGCCGATCCTGATATAGCCGTTCGACGGAAAATCGGTTTGCATCCAGACATTGATCTCCGTTGCGCTGCCGGAGATATTGACCAATAACATGCCAATCAGATTATCGGCCTCTAAAAAACAGGGAACTCTCGGCACCTTCCCGTAAATGACAGCCTGATTCTTGCCAATGGACAGACCGGCATCCGGAAAGACGCTCTCAAGAATCGGGCTATAGATTTTTCTGTTGTGGGTCCATCCATACGAGATTGCGTCGAACCGAATCTTGCCATTGGCGCGAACGATAGGGCTGGAGATTGTCCCGACAAACAGAACATCTTCATCAGCAAGACCGCTATAATTTCCGGACACCGGCCATAAATAGACAGAAATTTTCTGGGTGAGACGGACATGTGTCCGGTTTAATGGGGTGTCCACCACCTCCACCGTCGCATCGCCAAGTCGGTCATGACTCTCATCGATACTCAAAATCCCCAACAGAGACGCGTCAACGACAACGCCGCCAATCGTCCAGGTGGAGGTGCTCAGGAATGACCGATAGGTGGGATACTCGAATACCAGCACCGGACGAAACGCCGCGCCATCGATGCGCTGCAACTGGGATGTCAGAGTCGCAGAAAAAGTGCGCATCAGCCGGGCTCCTGCCGCAGGGTCAGCGCAACCGACCACGAGTTGGGGGAGCGTTGCAACGGCTCCAAAACATCCTGGACAAAACGGACGGTCATGATCGCACCTCGGGAATCCTGGAATTGCCACGCGTTGGCGCGGCCATTGACACCGGCAGCAGGAGAGGATGACGAGAAAAACGATTTGATCGCATCGGCCTGGGTTGCCGACAGCGGATACAGTGTCACGGTGAACACCGTCACCGACGGGGGGCCGATGGTGTAAACCACCGCCGCTCCGGAGTCGGTCTCCAGCACGGTTTGCCGCATCCGTACAGGCCTGGAGGCGGGCAGTTGCTCCACATCCGGCAACACCACCTGACACGAGGGAGCCGCAATCGTCGGATAGGCGAGCCTGATAGCCATTACCGCCCCCCCAGATAGCCCAACTCCGGAGCGATGATGTCGCGGACGATGCGCCGCCACTCGTCACGGGAGAACCCGGAGCCGCCATTGCCTCCGTTGAGGTTCAGGGTGAAATCGCCGAAGGTCGTGCTGCTGCTGGCGTTGGAGATGACCTGTTCGCCCTGATGGAGCGCGTAAATGCCATTGCGTGGAATGTAGGTGGTGCCGGAGGCGTAGCCTTGATCGTAATACATTTCATCGACTTGAGACGTTCCGCCGGACGAATCCTCGCCCCCACCGCCGCCGCCAGACACGCGATTCCAGGCGTTGATGATCCAACTGACCGTGGCGCGCACCCGATCGGCCAACTGCGAAAATCGATTGGCGAGACCATCGACGATTCCGCCGATCGTATTGGAGACCCGATCAAACGACCGGGAAAACCAACCAAACGTATTGTCAACAATGTCTGCAATCGACGCCCTGATATTTCCAGCCATCTCCCTGGCCCTCTCCCGGATCTTTCCGAACCCTTGGGAGATTTTTTCATACGCGTACTCCGTATTGGCGACCATTCCGCCGAACCCAATCGCCAGGACATTAAAGAATCCGACCACCTCGCCACACAACAAGCCGATGATGGCCGCCGTAATCCCGATTATCTTACCGATCAGGAGTAGCCCTGGTTGCATATCGTCCAGCCAGGTTTTGACATCGTTATAGGTCTTCAGAAACCCGTCCTTGAATTCGATCAATTGCCCCGCCGTAACCTTGAACGATTCCACGACGCTATCAAATCCCTCGATGAGGCTCCTGGATGTGCCCGCAGAAACAATCCTCAACCCTTCGAGCGTTTTGACCATCCTGGCGATGGACGGAGATGCGGCCTCCATAAAATCCTGCTTGGCGATACTGCCGAGTTCCTTCAGAGTTTTGACGATGTGGTCAAACCATCCGACAATCGCCCTGGAAACCGCTCCGGCGGTCAGATGCATGGCATTGAGTTCCCTGGTCATAATTTTCAGAGCATCCGGGGAGAGGCTGGCGACGGCAGAGACAAAATCAAGGATGGATGATTTGGCCGTACCGACTGCCGTACCGACTGCCGTGCCAAATGTGGCGGCAAAGCCTTTGACGGCCTCCATCTCTTTCAACCGGCCACCGATCTTTCCGAACGCATCGCCGATTCCGCTGCTCAGAATCCCCACAACCCGGAGCACTGCCTGGAATGCTGGACCGACGACCTGCCACCACTCCAGGATGCGATTCTTGCTCCATACGATTGCCTCTCCAACCCAACGGAACCCATCGACGATTCCGGTGAGCACCGATTTCGTCGTCACTCCATTGGATTGCAGCGCGCTGCCAATGCCTGAGAAAGCGGTGCCTGTCACCACCCCGAGATCGACGAGCACATCCCGGATCCATCGGAACGTGGCCGCCAACCCCTTCCCGACACTCTCGCTGGTGACGCCGTTTTCCCGGAACGCAGCCCCAATGCTGACAAAAGCTGCGGTCGCGACTTGGCGCAACTCCCGCACCACATCCCGAACCCAGAGATAGGCGTTGGCAATCCCCGTCGCCGCCTGAGAACCGGTCGTTTCCCAGCCGATCGTATAGCCGGTGATTTGAATGATGGACGAAACGACGAACGAGGCGAGATCGCCAAAACCGGTGACCAGCTCGTCCCATATACCTCCCGTCAGGGTCGTCGCCGCATCGATGCGGTGGAACGCCTCCGTAAAAACCCACCCGAACCAGGAGACCGCCTCTCCCAGCCACCGGAATGTCCGGGTCTGCCCCAGCAGCGTGATCTGGTTGTGCAGCCAGATTCCGGCGTTGCCGACCTTCAGCAGAATCGGGACAACGTATTGCCCCAACGAGCCCACGGACTCACCGAGGGCCTTGGTTGCCCACACCACCTGGGGCAACTGTAAAAACCACGTCATCTGCTCGGCTGCCAGCTTCTGACCGGACGACACCGCCTCCCCCATTTTGAGGACCAGCGTATCATACGCGCCGGAGAGTCCGGTCAGTGCCGCCTTCAGACCGCTGTTTTGGGTCTCGGCTGCGCGGGCGGCCTGCCCGTTGGACTGGACCTTGGATTCCATTTCGCGCAGAGCGTCGGCCCCGGACGAGAGCAGAATCGCCAGCGTTGGGCCCGCGTCCGCCCCGAATTGAGAGACGGCTTTGTCCGCGTTCCATCCGGCCCGCGCCATCGACTCGATAATATCCACCAGAGGACGCACCTCTCCCTTGGCGGTCCGCATCTGGATTCCGAACTTTTCGGAATTCTGGTTCAGCTCGGCGAACAAGGATTTGAGCCCGGTCCCAGCCGCCTCGCCGCTGTTGAACGAGTTGCTGAGCACGCCCAAAGCGGCGGTGGTGGCCTCGAACGACTGGCCCATGGCGTGCGCGGTGGCCCCGGAGTTGCGGAACGCCACGGCGATCCGCTCCGCGCTGAGGGTCGAGGCACTGATCGCGGCGGTCAACGTGTCGGCAATCGCGGTGGTCTGTTCGGCCTTGAGGCCGAATTGCCCCATGATCATGGTGACGTTTTCCGACGTGCGACCCAGACTGGCATTGGTGGCCGCAGCCAGGGTCAGCACCGGATTGAGGGCCTCGATCGCCTGGGCGGCACTCAATCCGGCGGAAGAGAGGTCGTACAGCGCATCGACGGTTTCCGTAGGGTTGAACCGGGTCGAGCTGGCCGCCTCCATCGCGGCTACCTTGAGGGCATCGAAATCCTGTCGCGTGCCGTCGCTGGCGGCCTGGATGTTCAGAAGCCCCTGCTCGAACTCGGCAAAGGAGTCTCCGGCCAGCACGGCGGCGGCCACAGCCGCCGAAGCGATCGCGGCCAGAGCGATTCCGAGCCTTTTGGCCGCATCCCCGACGCCGCCCAGCACTTTGCTGGCCTCGTCGCGGGCCTTGACCACCATCTCCAACTCAAAATCTTTACACGCCACTTTGCGCCTCTTCACGAACCTTCTGGAGACAGAACTCGATGATCTCCAGGGCGTCCATCACCACGGCAGGCTGATCCAGAATCCCCCCGGAGACGGGGAGATGTCCTTTCCGGTAGTGATGCCACACCTGGAAAAGCGGGTTGAATCTTGCCAAAAGCCTTACCGGACACTCTTCGGACGGCTCGACCCCGGCGATCCACTCGACCGCCGTTTCCTCGCGGCACCGGTCCGGCCTTGAGAGGTACGGGCAGCGATCGCACACCCGACCGGAATCTGCGGTGCGGACTGCCCGTTGGAGTTTTTTTCCATCTCCCGTCCGACGCGGTTGTGGCTCACGATGGCGTTGACCAGCTCGGCAATCTCCTGGGGATCGGTCGCCAGATCCAGAATCCCGTCCACGCTCATGGACGCCGGAATACCCCCTCCGACGATCCCGCGAACGCCCAGCTTGCACAGATCGAGCATGATTCCGATCTGTTGAGGGGCGTTCTCCTGGGTGATATCCGCCGCCATACCGGCGGCCATGCTCGCGATCCGCACCCGCTCGGCCATGTTCAGTGTCTTGATTGTGAATACCGTCGGATCGGGCTTCCCCAAATCCGCCTTCAGGATGTACGAGGCATCGCCTCCCAGCGCGAATTGCATGAAATGTCTCCGGTCAGGCAAAGGTCAAAAGGAACTGATCGTCGCCGTCCACCTCGCAGCACTCGAACACCCGTTCGTTCGAGATTCTGCCGGAGCGGTCCTTGGGATTGGATTCGACCAGCACTGCCTTCGGAATGTCCAGAACCAGAGCCCCTCCATTGAACGAGGCGTGAAGGGCAAAGCTGCTGGACGCCAGCAGCCGGTTCCAGTCGGAGAGCGTGGCCGTGGCAAACGGATCGATTTTCAGGGTCGGTTTGTGATCGAGCAGATAGACATTCACCCCGACACTGGAAACACTCACCTGAATCTCGGCGTTCAGAGAGAACTCGAACGCGCCGATATCGATCTCGTCCCCGTTCGAGGTAACGGCGGTCACACTGGAAAACGTCACCCGGTTTCCGGGATCTGGAGGAGCGGCGGGGATGGCGATGTTCGTGTCCGCCTCGCTCCACGGGGCGGACAGGGTGAATTTGAAAACCAAACCATCCTTCGGCGCGCCGGTCAGCGTGAAGGTGCCGCGCACGCCAACCAGGCTGTATTGATGACCGGCAAAGAACAGCTCCGCGCTGGAGGATTGTGCGGTCTTGGGGTTGTCCGTGGTCTGGGGTTCATAGGTAACTTTGGTGTTGGCCGTCACGGTCTCTTTGAGCCCGCACGCAAACAGAAGCTCGGCCACGGTCGGTTTGGCACCGGGCGTGGCCGCCTTGAACGCCGGGGTGTCGATTTGCAACGAGATGTCCGATCCGTCCGGGTCGAACTCGGGCATGTCCGGCCCGAACGTGCGTTTGGCGACGTTCTTCTTGTCCACCCGCATCGGGCTGAGTTTGGGGGTGAAAGTCAAAATCGAGGCGACCCCGTTGGTCGCGTCCGGGGTGGACGACACGCCGGGCGTGACCTCGCGTTTGATCAACAGGGCCTTTCTGAGTACAGATGTGGATCCTGGCACAGGAACCTCCTAATAATAGACGGTTAATTTCCACTCCTGGCCCCAAACGACCAGGGATGGGCTGGAGGAGAGGAGCCACTCCCGACCCGGATACATCTCGGATGCGCGCTCCAGAATGCAGCGACCCATCAGGGCCGCCCGGGTTGCCGTCAGCAGGTCGTACACCCCGACCCGATCCGCATCCCCCCGGGCTGCCGCGTTGCGATCTCGGAACGAGCGGGCGGCCAACAGCAGCGTGACGGTGTGAACCACGTCGTAATGATTGCCGGGGCGCAGCAGGGTGGGCTCGGCTGACGTGGCCACCGCCATGCACAGCGGAGCCGGACGACTGGACGACACCTGTTTCAGCTCCTCCAAACTGAACGCACCGCTGGCCTGCAATGTCCGCAACGGGCCGCCCTGGCTCTGATGCAGCGGGGCCAGGGCGGTCAGCAGGGCATCCTCGATGTCGGCGTGGTCGGCCATCAAAACCCCCGAAGCGTCCGGCTGTCGAAGATTCGCGGCGGGGCGACGAAAAGCGGAGACGCCCCCGAAACCGGGGTCGAGGAGGTGACGGCAGACGGCTGCGCATGCAGAACGATCACCCCTTGCCCGAGATCAACCAGATATTTCACCGCCTCGTCCCGCGCCTGCCGAATATGCGCCTCGATCGTCTCGCGACGGTTGCGGTGCAGATTGAAGAACGCCAGAGCCATCACGTGGGCCGCGAGGTCGGCTGGCACCTGCGCCAAGGGCAACGCATATCGGCGCGTCAGATAGCCGTCCACCAGTTCGCAGGCCGCATCGATGGCCCGTTGCAACAGCGCGTGATCGATCTCTCCCAGGGGAGGATCCGCACGATCCGTCAGATCCTGGATCGTCTCCTGGCCGTAAGCCTCGATCATCTCTGTCGTGGTCGTGTACATGGTCACGCCGGATTCTGAATCAGATAGCCGGAGAGAATGCCGGACTGCACCGGCACCCGCTCGTAAGTCACGGGATAGATCCAGGATTTGGCGTTGTTGTCGTAATAGGGGGTCTCGACCATGGGATGACCCTGCATGGTGTAGGTGTAGCCATACGACGGATCTTCCTGGCTGCTCGCCCCATCGGGAACGTAAGCCAGGATGGCGTTGTTTCCCCAGATATCGATCTGCTGGGTACCGGCGGCGTTGAGGGCCACGGCCCGGCCCACCACCACGCGCCGAAAATCCCACATCGCGGCCAACATATCCGGCGTGACCGAATCGCGGCTGGTGTATTTGAACCGGTCGATCACATGGGGGTTGTTCTTGGCCGCGTTGAAGGCCTGGGCCGACAACAGCAGGGTGTTGGGATAGATGCCCACCGACGCCCGGACCGCTTCCCGTCCGGCGTCGATCGACGTGACCGGGTTGCAGGTGGCGTCGGACCATTTCGCGGTACTGGTCAGGGCGATTTTGTGATCGGAATCGTAGTTGGCGGCGGTCGTGGCCAGGGTCGCCTGCTCATACTCCAGATTCAGCGACAACGCCCGCAGCACCGTGGTCACGGCGCGCTGTCCCAGATCGACACCGGGCACGCGGGAGGCGTCCCGCTGAATCTCCTGGGCCACCTTGCCCTCCAGGGCGTCCTGGACCAGGGAGTAGGATTTGCCGAGAAACCCGAGATCGATCCGTTTGGTGGCGGATCCGGGCGCACGGCGCGCCATGATCAACTGGAACGCCTCTTTGCCGAACTCCAGAATCTGACCGCCCGCGACCGTCACGGGAACGGGCGGAAACAGGGTCATACCGACGTGCTCGGCATTGCGGTAGCCCTGAGCGACACTGGACAAAATCGGGTCGATGACCCGGGCCTGGGAAAGATTCATGAAACGTACCCCTTACCGACGCAGCAGGACTTCGATGAACTCACCCGCGCCCGAGGCCGTTTGCAGGGCGTCGGCGATGATGAATTCGGGAGGATCGCCACCGGCCAGGATGGCACCGTTGGCGGCGGAACTGGTGACTGCCGTGGAACCGCTGGCCACCCGCAGCCCACCCGTGGAGGGGATGAGCCGCCCCTGGGAATCGGCGATCAGGGCCGCACCCAACGTGATGGCCGCCCCGGTTTCCGCGATGGCGGTACCAACGACCGCCACAGGCACCACTGCGCCCTGGGCAGCGGCAGTTGCGGCGAGCCCCAGAGGTTTGGCCCCCTGGGTCGCGATCTGCACCCCGTCCACCCCAACGGCACGGGCCTCGGAGATGGCACCGGCAGCGACAATGCTCAAGGTCAAAACGGTGATCGACGGACGCATCATGGTCAGACTCCCAGTGCCGCGATGGCGGCGGTGTAGGAAACGTTGTGCTGTTGGGAATAGGCCAGAATCTGCCGATGCTTTTTCAGCCCCTCCGGATCCACCTGATAGCCCGGGGGAGCGGCGAACGAGATGAGAGGCGGCTCGCCTTCCGGCTTGGCGCGCTCGGAGAAATCGACCCGGACCGGCAAACCCTTCAGGAACCCCTGAAAAATCTTCACAGGAGGCTCCTGAAGCGAACTTTCGCCTTCGGCGAAGCTCATGACCTCCCGGCCATCCAGCGCGCCCAGAATGGCGATCACGCGGCCTTTTTGAACGGGAAGCACACGCCCCTCCTGAACCAGTCCCTCGGCGAACTCGGACAACTCTTTCGCGCGCGCCGCCTGCCGCTCTTTTTGAAACGCCGCCTGCTGCTCGGCAAATTGCGCCTCGCGCGCAGCCAACTCCGCCGCACGTTTGGCAAGATCCTCCGGTGTCATCGTCACGTTTTTGGGCTCCTGGGTTTGCTGTTGAAATTCCATGGTGATCGCCTCTTCCCCGCTCTCGCGGAATTTCGCCTCGCCCAGACCCCTGACCGCCGGGGGGGTGGCTCCGAGAAATCCGACGTGACGCAGATAGAATGCGCCGGGCTTGGGGTTGGAAGGGGCGTTTTGGGGATAAAGGGAAACCGATACGTGTTTGAACTTTCCCTCGTTGACCATCCCGGCAAACTGAGGATCCACCTGTTTCGGGTGCGCGTAGAGATCACCTCCGGCGACACTCAGCCGCTCCACCCAACCCCAGGCCGGGGCGTCGGTTGCGGGGTGGCCGATCACCAGCGGGGCCTCGTGGACCGACGGATCGTACCCTGCGGCCACGGCCTGCAGATCGTCTGCGGAAAAGGTTCGGGTTGTGCCCGACATGTCGGTGTGGGTTCCGGCGCGGAAAATCCGGATCGGTTTGATTGCGCTCATGTCCACCTCACAAAAAGTCAAGATGGAGAGAACTTAGACGGAAGAGTTTGATTTCTGAACAGGAAGCACTTCACGAAGCGCAGGATGAACTTCACAAATCGCAGGACGAGGTGGTCATTTCATGGCGCGGCACAAATACTCGGCGACAATCTCCAGCGCACTCTCTTTGTCCCGATCGGAGATGCCGAGAAATGGCCGGGCGGGCATGGTGTGACCACGGCCCGTCTCCCCCCCGAGCTGGTGAATGGCGGCGTAGATCACGTTCGTGCCCACCAGCAGCCCGTTGTGTTCGGTGGAATAGGTGATGGAGCGTCGCAACCGGCCCGAGTCGGTCAGAATCTTGCCCTCACCGAAACGGCCCTGCTTTTTCTCTTTCGTTTGCGGCGAGATATCTTCCCACGGCGATCCTTCCGGAGAGAGGTGCTCATCAAATCGCTTGTCGGTGGAGCGCAACAGATCCTCGCCGATATCCTTCAGGCATGGCGTCAGATTCCGGCAATGCTCGGCCAACCTGGTGAACGCACCCCGCAATTCATCCATGGTGTCCGCATCGATGCGAACCTGAACTCCGGCCATCTCACGTCCACCCCAGGCCGCTGCGGACCTGAGCGGCGAGTGCCGCAGGCAGAATCTTCAACTTCTCCTCCACCGCCCCCTTGGTCTGCGCGGCAGTCTGGCCAGGGGCATAGGCAAATCCTCGGTCCACCCCACCACCTCCCACGGGAGCCGTCCCCACCTTCAACCCCTCTCTGCGCAAATCCCGTGGAGCCAGGGTGAACACGGTGCAGTGGCAATTGAACCCGTTGGGCGGGTAGTGGGTGGACCACCAGGGATCCTGCGCGGGCAGCACCAGGCCGTTCCAGGATTTGTGCTCCTTGCGCTCGGACGGAGAGGAGTAGTGCTTGTATTGCCAATAAGGGCGGGATTTCAAGATGTCCGGGTCGGTCATCTGCGCGTAACGTCCGGCCTGATAGGCGTGCTGCATATTGGTATTGAAGATCAGCGCGCTCCTCCACGCGCGTTTGCCGAAATAATCCCACCCGTGCTCCGCAACCGCCTCGTCGAACCGTTTGCGGAATTCCGACAATGTGGTGCCCTCGGAGATCGCCTGATCCATGGCGGATTGCAGGTCGTTCAGCAGATCGGCATTGGTGGCCCCGGCGGACATGAATCCCACATCGTGCTGCCCGTTGACCAAATCGTCCCATCGTTCGGTCGGAACCGGCACTTTGCCCCGGAAATAATCGATCGCCTCTTTGAACGGCAACCCTCCGTACTGGACCTCCGCATGATCCGCCCGAATCTCTCCCGCCTCCTGCAACACCGCATGACGCCCGGCCATGTGGGTCGCCAAGGTAGCCCCGGTCAGCAGATCCGCCAGCGGTGCGGCGTCCATCTCCGGGTACAGGCCAAACAGCCGCTCCCGAGCCTCCCCCCAATCCCCAACCTCGTCCAGCATGCTCCGCACCGGTTTTAGCAATTGCTTCAGCACCGGGCCGAACCGCTCCAGAGCCTGCCGGGCAAACCGGGCGGACGGGCTGTCCGGCAACTCGGCCTGTTCGGCAAAGGCCGCCGTCGCGGGAGCCTGGACCGCAGATTGGACCGCAGACTGGGGGGCAGACTCCCAGTCGCCGCCGTAGGTCTGGAGAATGTATTTCAGGGTGGGCCTGAAGCCCAAGGCGAGAATATTTTTGTCGCGTGCGCTGCGCTTCAACAAATCCTCGGAATCGGTCGCGACGCGCACCGCCCGAGGTAGCGCGGCCTTGGGAAAATTCCATTCGGTCAGCCACGCGACCACGCTCCGATTGAACGAGGCGTTGACCAGATCGGAATCGGCCCGCACCACCTCATCGCGCACCCCTTTTTGGACATCGGCCTTGTACTGACCGCCCGCAGCTTCGGTGGTGAGGGACTGGGATAGCACCACTTTGGCGATGGCCCCGTCCATCGCTTTGAGCAGATCCGGATAGCCTGGCGTGCCACTGCGCGCCGCCTCGATCAGCTCGATCGTCATATCGTCCGGGATCGCGATCGCCCCCTCGGTCTGGATCGCCTCCAGCGCCTTGAGCAGCTTCTGTTTCTCTTCCTCGCTCGCCATTTTCGGAAACGTGCCGCGCGCGGTGGGCATGCCGAATTTCTCAAGAAAGATCAGCCAAGTCCGAATCCCGCCCCTCTTGAAATAGACCGGCCAGTAAAGCCAGTGGCCCAACCCCAGGCCGTAGGGCTCGTCGTCGTGGTGGGTGCCGGTCGAAAAATGCCAGAATTTGCGCTCCGGCAGCTCCTCGCCCAACGGTTTGGTCATGGTCAACAACCGTAACCGGCCATCCCCGTCAAAGGCGAACCGTCGCTGCTGGCGCACTTTCAAAGCGTCCAGGACGATCCGGGATCCCTCCCGCGCCCACAGACACTCTGCGACCGAAAACCCGAAAAACACCCCGTAGAGCATCTTGTCCGTCACCGCGTCCCAACCGACTTGATGGAGCGTTTCGCGCAAGAAATCCGCAGCCATGCGCGAGTGCCGATCCTCGGCCCCGGCCACCACATCCCACGCCATGGAGGTCACAGCCAGCCGCCTTTGCTGAAAAGTGGCAGCAGCCTGATCGTCGCGCAGAATCTCCTCGTAAATCCGCAGGTCCGCTCTCTCGTTGCGCAGTACCGTGTCGGTGGGCAGCCGGAGCTGGTTCGGGTCAAGATAGCCCAGCGTGATGTCCCGGTTGCCCCGCGAGGGGGAGATCTCATCGAACGCAATCCCCATCAGAACCCCCGCATGCCGCCGATCGTCCCCAGGCCACCCCAGGCCCCACCGCCGCCCCGACCGGACATGAATCCGCCCGTGGCCATGCTGTCGCGCTGGCGACCGGTGGAGAGGAAATCGTAGTTGACCTGCCCGGAAACCGCCAAAGCCCACAGCATGTGCAAGGCGTCCGGTCCGTCGTCGTGACAATCCGGCTCACCCCAGTGACGCAACTGATCCAGCAGGGTGGTCTGATCCTGCCGAAACAAAATCAATCCGTTGGCGATGTGGGGTTGCAACGAGCCGATGCGCAAAACCTTCTCAGCCGTGGGCTTGACCCCGCGCGCCGGAACCGGCACCCCGGCCAGGGCCGATTGACGTACCAGCTCATCCTTGAAAAACTCCTGAAACTGCACGGTCTCAACTGCCCAAATCTGGCACCGGTAGATTTTCTGCAACGCCACCACGCGCGCAATGATCCGGTCCGGAGTGCGACGCAGAATATCGGCCTCGATCACATGCAGTCTGCCTGTGGCCCGGTCCAGTCCCCCGACCAGAATCGCCGACGGATCCCCACGCCTCCCGGCCTTGCCCATGGAGGGGTCCACGGCACCAAAATAGAGCAGATCGGGCATGTCATCTCTCCAGAAATGAAGAACCGCAAACGCGGCGTTTTCGCTCAACGGGGTGTTCTGCAACTCGGAATCAAAGGCGTCCTTGCCATCGCGGGCGCGGATCCGCATCAGCGACACCAGAGGCCGCATCTTTGGCCAGGAGACCACAGCCCCGGCAACCATGTCGCCACGATTGGCAACATAAAAATCGTCGGCGGCCTGCTCCCCCTCGGTGCGCAGCACCCCCTCCCACCGCTCCCACAAATCCATGCGATCCGGCCAGCGAATGATGGCCGAAAACCTCTGTGCCTCCCACATCGGATCCCGCAACAACCGGGAAAGCAGCGAATCGTGATGCAGCACCGTGCCCACCACCACGACCTGCATCGAGTCGTCCGGAGGGCCGAGCTTCAAGACCGCGCTCTTGAACCACCGCTCCAGCTTGTCCCGCTGGGTGCCGGAGCGAACATTCTCGTCATTCTCCAAATCGTCGCAAATCGCCAGATCGGGCCGGTGCGGGCCGTGGGAAAGACCACGCATCCGCTTGCCCGAGCCGAACGCCTGAACCTTGGTGCCGCCCCGCGTCACGATGACGCCCTCCTGCCACAACCTCCCCGGACCAGAGGCCTGGGGAAAGTCCATGGAGAGCCGTGGGTTTGAGTCCAGTTCCGCCTTGATCGATTCCAGCATCGTGGTGGCCTGGTCGTAGGCATCCATGATGAGGACGATGTAGTGACTGCGCCCGGTGACGATCCGCCACAAGACAAAAATGCGCGACACGATGGTGGATTTGGCCTCGCCGCGCGGAGCGGCAATGGCAAGGTGCGCACCAGACCGCCCTTTGGCCGCTCCCATTCCGGGCAGACGATCAAAGAGATACCGGTGCAAAACGCTAGGGTCGGACTGGACAAAGTGAGGAAAATAGCTTCTGGCGAAAAAGCCGAAATCCGTCATGGCGCGCTTGCACCGCTTGGCCGAAGCGGCGGGATCCGGGTCGAACCCGGAAACCTCGGCCTCGATGCGCTTCCGGAACGCCTCGCCAACATCCGCGAGCCGCGCCACGAACTCCCGTTTGGTGATCCGGTCAGCCATATTTTTTCGCCAGTTCGGCCCCAAAAGGTTGCAGGATTTCCAGAATGGCCGCAGCCCCCTTGGGATGGTGCGTGCGCGCGAAATCGGCCAACGCGGTCAACACCTCCAGGGCAATGCCCAACTCGGAGAGCTTCGGGGCCGCCCGGCTCAACGCCGACATGGTTTTGGCAAGCGAATCGGTCAGACTGGCCAGCAACGCCGCCTGCTCATCCGGAGGCTTGTCCGACCCCCGGACGTTGCGAATGGCCTCCTGATGCAGCTCCAGAAAATCACCCAGAATCTGCCGCACACGCTCTTCCCGGCCCTGGTCCGTCATCCCGCGCGCGGCGCGCAATTTGTCCCAATCCTCCGGACTCCCCGCCGCCCGCTGTTTCCAACCGCGCGCGGTCGCCTCGGATACCCCGGCCCGCCCGGCTGCCAAAGCCAACGGCGCACCGGAAATATAAGCGTCGCGCACAGCCAGGCGTGTTGCAGGGGAGTGCGCCATGTCACGACCCTGCAAACCGCGACTTGATCAACTCCACCCCCACGGCCACACACGCCGCCACCACGCCGCCACCCACCACGGAATGGGTCTTGACCGACCCCTCCAATCCGTCCACCCGCTCGTCGAGCTTCATCAACTGATTGGTGTGGACCTTCTGGGTGTCGCGAATCTGCTCGACACTGCCCTGGATCCGACCCAGACCCAGCAGCACTTCGTGCAACAGCGCGCCGTGCGGATCCCCCTCGGCACCACTCATTTCGCACCATCCCCGGTCAACATGCCGATCAGACCGGAAAGGCCCGTGCCAGCGGCCACGATATACTCCATCGTCTCCGGAGAAACAGAGACGCCAGCGGCGGTCAGCAACATCACGACCCCGCGCCAGGTGGAGGGCTCCTTGGCCCGCTGAACCAGATATTGAGTGTTCATGCCCGCCCTCCCACCAGCCGACCCCAGTTGTGAACGAACTCCGACACCGTACCCGCCCCCTGCGGGGTGTTGTAGTGCCGCTTCCAGTAGGCGGCCAACCCCGAAACGTCCCCCGCCTCCGGCAGGGGCGCGCTGACACGCCGATAGTGCAGCCGACACATCACCGCCGCCAGCAGCAGATCGGTGATCATCTCCTCGGCCTTGGGCTGCACGGGCCACCGGCGCGCCAGACGTTGCGTGATCTCGGGATGGTATTTCAGGAAATTGTTCCAGATGTCGTGGTAGGTGGCGGGCTCCATCTGAAACACCCCCAAGGCCGGACCACCCCCCACTTGACGCAGGTAGTGACCCAGCCCGGACTCCTGGGCCGCCGTGCCCAGCATCAACGCGCGGGCGGCGGGAGAGTCCAGGCCCAGCAGTTCAAGGGCGGGGGCGATGACGTATTGCTCGAATTGTTTGGGATCCATGACCGATCTCCTCTTGAGTGAGTGATGGGGGTCATGGATATCACGAGATCAGGGGAGATTTGAGCAGGAAGGGCTTCACGATGTTCAAGAGCGGGAGGGGCGCGCGGC
>JADGBU010000259.1 GCA_015231295.1 Magnetococcales bacterium
TTCGACCCTGCACCGCAAGGTGCTGCGACGTTTCTTCAAAGACTGACTTGCATCGAGCGGATTGGCGTCTGATTGACCTGTTTTTGCCTTAAAACGAGGAGATTTCCCCCTTTCCACACCACATTCGGGACTGTTTCCGGCCTGTTTCCCAGCATGCGGACGCAACACGCAACATCTTTCAGAATCTTCCCTGGTTGCGCGCCTGACGGATCAGGGAAACGACCTTCGGACGTGCTCCGGAGACACGCTCGACGTTGAGCCCCTGTCGAAAAATTTCGGGGAAATGGTATGTTTTCTCACTCTCGTTGAAAAAGACGATGCCATTCTCCTCAAGGAGTTCAATATGTTCCTTCCCCATACCACGCGAAGCGAGGTCTTCGAACGTACAGGGCGACATCAATGTACCTTGCAACTGCGCAGAGTCATTGGCCCTTATTTTCCCGAACACCTCATTAAGCGGGACATTCTCTTCGCCGAGCTCGTCAACTTTTTTCTTGCTGCATTCCTGAATAGCTCCCTTCATGGCTACTGGGGCAAGAATGCGATCCGGTGATTTGACGTTGTTTACAGATCCCCTGGCAGCCAAACTGAGAAAACGAACAACGTCCCTGGCCTGAATCCGTCCCCGAAGGTCTGACAGGATGGAAAGAACCCAATTATTGGAAACAGCCTCATTGCTTTCATCTTTGCCAAGTTTGTACCCCCAGAGAGGTTTCAAACGCGTCGAACGATCCGCTTCCGACAGCTTGGCGAACTCCTGATTCCAAAGACCCTCGGTTGCCCCCGATTTGTCACTCACCCAGGCAGCCAGTTCCAAAGCCTCCTGCCACGTCCAACGCAGGGCATAACTTTTGAACCGATCGGTGAATTGCGTGCGATTTTGTGGAATGGCGTGCAATACCATATCTTGCCTGACGAAAACAATCAGCCCAAGAGGCGTGCCGGGAAGGGTGCGCAACCAGTTTGGGAGTTCCTGGAGCAAGGCGCGCAGGGCTGTTTGCTGCCTGGAGTCCTTCGCAAATTGCGGAAAAACTTCTTCAAGACCATCGATGATGGCAATGATTTGCCGATTGCTACCGCGCAGGCGCTCCATCAAGGTTTCATGGGGTTGGGTAGAACCCTCGCGATCAAGGAGAGACCTGGCAATTGCGTTGGCCCAGAAATCTCTCCACTCATAAACATCGTCACCGGCAAAACCGGACAACTCCCGGCTCAGTTCAAGGGGTGTCCCCTTCTGAAAACCAACGTGCTGCCGAGCCTGTTCTTGAATCCTGAGCATCTCCCGGGCATCCGCGTTCTTGCTCCAAAGGACAGGCAAGATGGACGCCGAGACGCTACAACGGCTTTTGCTGGTTCTTGCGACAAACGCATTCCAACGGCCACTGCGGGCAATGTTGAGATAGGAATAGGTCTTTCCAGCCCCCTTGGCGCCAATGGAGACCACGAGGGGAAGCTTTGCGGTATGATCGTTGGCTAAATTGGTGAGAGGGAGGATCGGAAGAAAGTCCACATTCTTGATATCTCCTTCGGAAGTCCCTTCGGCTGTTACCAGCTTGTCGGCAAAATCACGAAGAATCGCTCTTCTTTCATCCAATCTCTCCCTGTCTGACGTTGTTGCCGGGGTCGGTTGATTGTTTTCCGGGTTGCTGGTCGCAGGCAGCCAAAGTTGGAGCGACTCCCAAAGCTTTTCAGGAATAAGGGAGTCACGGATCGTTTCCATGGCGCTTTCCCATTCATCGGAAAGCGAAGCCAAGGGTTCGTTGTACGACAGGAAAGCCTTGGAGATCCCTTCTTCGGAACTGGTCAAGGTCAGAGGTTGTTCGGCCTGGATGATGGTCGAAGCCCCCTCATCCGTTGCCCACTCGGACTGTTGCGGAAACGCTTCTTCCAAGGTTTCGTTGATGCTCTCCAAAATAGCATTGAAGGATTCATTGCCTCCGGCTTCACCCTTCCTGGGCATCATGGCAGCTGGCAGTTGGTTGAGGATCAGGGCAGGAAGATTGCCGAGGGGCCATCCATTGATCCGCAATGCCTGACCGATTTCCTGAAGCAGAAACCGGGTGCCACGGATGGACTGTCCCGAGGCATTGGCCACCAGGATACGCTTGACTCTGGGGTCCAATACCAATGGGGCCGACAACTCCGAGAGCCCGGCCCGCAAATCGACAATCACCAGATCAACGCCAAGTTCCTTGCCCAGGCGGGAAAGGATATCGCTCAGAAAAAACGGGGGGTGGGCGGTGCTGGACACCAGATGTTCCGGGCGAATTTCCAGGGAAACGCTGTCTTGCAGATATCGAAAACAAGGGAGAACATAAACATCTCCCAACCGCTGGCTGGAAACGCCTTTTTTGGCGCTTGCCAGGGCGTTGTCGCCTTGGGGATCCGGATCGGCATGGAGCATGGTCAGCAGATCGGCCATGGCAAAATCGGGGTCGGGTCTTCTCGCCTCAAAAAGGAGGCTGATGCCGGGAGCCTCGAAGTCGGCATCCACCAGCAGTACCTTTTTGTCGTGTGCGGTATAGGCCAGGGTGGCGGCCAAGGCGCACAGAGTGCGTCCCACCCCCCCCTTGAAGGAGTGAAAAGCCAGAATCGGCGGTTGACCCACCGGGAAGGACGCTGGCGGTTGGCCACTATCACGAGAAAAACAGGTGGTTCTTGGGGGGGTGAAACGGGGATGGAAAGGAACCTGCCGCCACTCTTTCATCTCCTCTTCGTCAAGCTCTTCCACCACCACGGGAAGACGAGACAGGGCCTCGCCTTGGGCCTCCAGGAGAATGGTGGGGCCTTGGTGTTCCCATCGAGGGCCAAAAAGTCTTGATAACCAATTCCAAACCGCTTCCAACTCCGTATCGGGCGCAACCCCCACAAGCAAACGATCCCAAAAGGTTTGGGCGAAGACCACTCCCGCCGGGGGCGGCGGCGTGTTGTCCGGGTCGGTGGGGTGGGAGGCCTTCCAAAGCCTTCGCGCCACATCCACCCAGTTAAGGAGCAATTCGGGAGCGCTCATGGTTGTCTCCTTTTTTTGGCAATGAAGCGATTGACTTGGCGAAGCCACTCAACGATCTGCTTCTCATTGTCTTCCTGAATGGATAAGCCGTATCGCCAAGCGGAATGGGCATCACCCGAAGGTTGATGTCTCATCTTCCCCGCTCTCAATTCCAGATGCAGGTCAGGGGGAGACGCACCCACCTCTGCCGCCGAAGGAGAGAGTTCCCGAAGAATTCGCGCCAAGTCGTGGCTGTGGAATAATTGGCGGCCATAAGGACAGGCGCGCAAAGCGTGTTTCGCAAGAAGGAGGTGTTTGAGCCCACATTCCACGGCGTAGAAAAGGAGAATGTGGGCCGATGCCGGGGGCAAGCCCTGCAATCTGTCGGCCTTACCGTGCATTTTCCAGGCCTGCATCAGATCGAAATCCTTGCAATTCTCAATGGGAATCATGAGGTTTCACCCATGGTGAGATCCGTTGCATGCCGGGTCGAACAGGCCATTAGGCCACCTCTTGATGAAAGTTCTGGTCGATCAGGGCATCGAAAGCCGATTCGGCCTGGGCCAGGGTGGTGGATTGTTGGGATTGGATAAAACGAATCGCATCCACTTGCTCTGCAAACTGATATTGACGCAAACGTGGTGTACGGATCTGGCGGTCCATCAACCGTAACATTCGATTTGCATTCCCATGGATTCATTGATAATTCATGGGACCATCATACCACAAACACCTCTTCGGTGCAGCACGCAAGCCACCTGCGGGGTGACTCTATTCCGGAAGACTCAAAATTGACTTGCATACTTTAAAGAGAAAGAAATCGCGCCTTTGATGAAATCAATCGCGAATTCATTATCCTGCCAAACCGCATCGGATACGCTGGCATCTCCGAACACAGACGCCCAGAATCCCTTGACCCTGCTTCGATCCGGATCAATATCCAACACAATGAAGGCTACGACTTCGTAAGCGGTATAAGTGGCATTGTTGCCAATGATATTATGATGCGCCAGCGTTTCAATCCGGTTCACGGAATCCACAAGCCGTTTCAACTCAATCGGTTTGGCGCGATGCTTTGCCCAATCTTGACCACACACGAATCCAACCGATGATTTTTCCATCATTCACTCCCGTCTGATCCATGAATCCATCCAGCTTTATCAAGGCTCCAACAACTGCTCCCGGAACAGTTCCAGCCAG
>JADGBU010000260.1 GCA_015231295.1 Magnetococcales bacterium
ACATCAAGGGCTTCGCCCTTGGATCCCACCAGGGGCCAATGGCCCCTGGACCCCGCCGGATCACCTCCAGAGTACGCCAATCTCTTCGAGCCGTTGCAACCGTTGCGGATCCAGGGTGCCATCTTTTTTGGCCTGACGCTGGAATTGAATCCACAAACCCAGACGAGGGAACTCCGGGCTTTCCAGAGGCACTTCGCAGTGGCCGTGACGCGCCTGAAAAGCCTGTAATTGCAGGATCATCTCTTCGGCGATCGCCTCTTTGGGATCCCAGATCATGCCCAATCCGGTGAGCAGTGCAATCCGTTTATCTCCCAGATGCCCCTTCTGACGGGCATTGCGTTGGGCCGTCACCCAAAGAGCCAGACGGGGATTCTCCGGCCAGTCGGCGGGAACCAGACAGTGACCGAAGCGTTGTCGATAGCTTTCCATTGATCGGAACGACTCCATCCAAATCACCTCCTGGGCATCCCAGACAAAGCCGATCGCATCCAATCGCTGTACCCGTTCCGGCTCCAGTTGATTGGCCAGACGCGCCTTGCGTTGTGCCGCCACCCACCAGGCCAATTGCGATTGATCGGTCTGACTCTCGGAAACCAGACAATCGCCATGCTGCTCCCGGTATTCGGTGAGGGCGGCGAACATCTCCTCCCAGAAAATCGCCCGGGAATCCCAAATGAAACCCAACGCTTCCAACCGTTGGATCTGATCCGGTTTGAGCAGTTTCAAGCGATAGTCGCGGCGTTGCTGTTCGACCCATCGGGCCAGGGTCGGATCGTGACTCCACTGGGCCGGAACCAGACAGTGATTGCGGCTCTGCCGGAAACGGCTCAAAGCGAGCCACTGCTCCTCCCAGGCGGCCTCGCGGGCATTCCAGAGGAAGCCCAGAGCGGTCAAACGCGCCTGTTTCTCCGCGTCGAGTTTTTCCTTCTCCCGCGCCAGTCGTTGTGCCTTGACCCAGGCGTGGAGTTCCGGGGGATCGTTCCACTCCTTGGGCACGTTGAAGTGTCCCTGGTGGTCGTGGAAACGGCTCAGAGCCGCGAACAGATCGTTCCACAACTTTTCCGCCGGATCCCAGATGAAGCCTGCCGCATCCAGTCGGGATTTCAGCTCCGGAGCCAGAGTGCCTTTGATCCAGGCCCGACGTTGCGCCTGAACCCAGGCGGGCAGCAGCGGAAAGGTTTCACAGGGTTCCGAAACCCCGGTGTCGCCGAATTGTTGCGCATACCGTTCCAACTCGGAGAGTCGGGCATTCCAGGCCGCCTGCTCCAGATCCCAGACGAAACCCGCCTCTTCCAGTCGCGTCTGGAGTGTGGCGTCGAGTTGTTTCAATCGCCAGCTTCGGCGCATCTCCCGCGCCCATTGATCCAACGAGGGCGCGTCGGAACAGGGATCCGGCACTTCGCCATGTCCGTTCTGGGCGAAAAATTGCAAAAAGGCTTGCCATCCCTCTTCCCATCGGGCCTTTTTGAGATCCCAGACGAAATCGACGCCATCGAGTCTGGCCACCCGATCGGCGGATAATTGCCCCTTGTCCCGCAGACGGCGTTGCTCTTCGGCCCAGATGGCCAGTGTAGGATTTTCCGGCCACTCTTTGGGCACTTTGCCGTGTCCATGTTCGATCCGGTGTTTGCGCAACACCTCCAGCATTTCATCCCAGGCTGCGGCGGCCAGATCCCAGACGAAGCCCTCCGCATCGAGTCGCGCCTGACGGATCGGGGAGAGTTTTTTTTGTTCTTGCTCTTTGCGTTGTCGTTCCGCCCATTTGCCGAGCAGGGGATCCTCGGGACAGTGGATCGGAATTTTGGCATCCCCCCGCACCCTCTTGAACCGCAAAAATTGCTGAAAGGCCTCCTCCCAGGCGGTCTCTTCCGGATCCCAGACGAAGCGGATCGCATCCAGTCGGGTGATACGTTCCGGTGGGAGTTTTCCTTTTTTGTTCAGTTGCCGCTGACGGATGGTCCACTCCCCCAGGGCGGGATCCTCGGGGCAGGGGTCGGGAACCTTGGCGTGACCGTAACGGGCGATGAACCGCTCCAGCCGTTTGAACGCCTGATCCCAGGCAAAGGCCTCCAGATCCCAGACGAAGCCGATCTCCTCCAGACGCGACCACGATTCGGATTCGAGAGTGCCACGGCTCCAGGCCACCCGCTGACGGGTGGCCCACTCCGCGAGGATGGGATTTTCCGGCCAGAGCAGCGGCACCGCGCCATGTCCGTGATATTGACAAAAATGTTGCAGCTCTCCAAACCGTTCGTCCCAGCTCTCGCCGAGGCGTTTCAGCAAGGCGGTGACGAGAGCCTCCAGGTCCGGTATCGAGAGAGATGCGGACTCCTCGAAGGTCAGCAGCCGGAAGTGGGATTGCAAGGGTTCGGGATCGAATCGTCCCTCGCGGCCCAGTTGTTCCATGGCTCCACGGATGCGCAGATGCAGCGTGGGATCGAGACTCCGCAGATCGGACAGCAGGCTCCACAACCCTTCGTTATCGGCCAGTTGTCCCTCTTTCACGTACAAAGGCAGCAACAGAGTGCCGGTTGAGGTGGTGTGCGTCGCCGCCAGCAGAGGTTCGAGCGCGGCGGCGAGATTTTCGGGGCCACCGGGAGGGGTCAAAAAAAGTACCAGATCGCCATGCGGCAACCATGAACCGGTTCGCGAAGGCGTTTGAATCAGAATCGCCCGCCGGGATCTCTGAAAGGTGGTGAACAGACGATCCCGTTCCGTGCTTTTGCCGCCGCCGGGGCAGAGCAGCCAGTCGAATCCACCGCGCTCGGAGGGGATGGACTCTCCCGCTCCCCGGAGGGCGGATTCCGGCAGATAGGCGTGGAGATGGCGAAACTCTTCCAGGGTGGCCAGGGGTGGCAGCAGAGTTTCCAGGGTACTCCAGGGGGGGTCCGATTGGGCGGAAGCGGCCAGCGGCACCAGCAGCAGACGCCAGGGACGCGGCATGGGCAACGTGGCGGCGCGTTCCGACTCCAGCATGCGGCTGCGGGGCGGAGAGGGAAGCAGAGTCAACCGTTTGGCGGCGGGCAGAGCCTCGGCCCCGCCTCCGAAGGCGATGCGATAATCGGCTTGCGGAAAGCCCATCATGGCGGAAGCCAACAGCGGAATGCTGGAACGGGTGGCCAGAATCACCCGGATTCCGGTGTGCTGCCAGGAGAGAAATCGGCGCACGCCGTCGGGGTGGTGGATCAGGGGAAAATCCAGCTCCTGGGGGGCGGGCGTGTTGCCGCCGGGCTCCTCGGCCACCTGAAGGGCCGCCAGATCCCCCCATCCCGCCTGTTGACGCCAGAGGCGCACCACTTGAATCAACTGCTCCAGATGGTTGAGGATCACCACGATCACCCGGCGTCCGCCCAGTCGCTGAATGGTACGCAGCAGCAGCAATTCCGCTTCCGAACCCGGCGACAGGAGCAGTGTGGCCTCTTCACCGCTGTTCATCCAGCTTTGGATGCGCTCCATGGCCCAGGCGTGGGCCGGGGCGATGGCGGGTCGCTCCACGGTGGCTCCCGCCCCTTGCATCCAGCGGCGAATCGCCTGAAAGGCGCGCGGTTCCAGACGATCCAGATCCACGCCGCGAATGGCGTGGAAATTTTTGATTTTTTTCCAGCCGTTGTTCAGATGATCGGCGTTGGTGAACAGCAGGGGACGCAAGGCGTGGATCGATAACGGTTGAAATCGTTCCGACTCACCGGGGGTGGGGCGATCCCGCTCCATCCGGAAGAGCAGTTGATAGGCGTGAATCTCCCCCTCCAGAGAACGAAAGAGACCATCGGCACCGGGCAGGGTTTCGGGAAGGCCCAGACGACGGCGGGCGTCGGGCGGGATCGGAGTGGTCGGCCAGATCTCGACCGCCCGATGCAGGGCGCGTGTGGTCAAGACCCCTTCGGCAAACAGGGCAAAGGCGGCCTGTCGTTCCTCCGGATCCTCCAGCATGCGGAGGCGGGTTTCCAGTTCGGCAAAGCGGCTCACTTCGTGAAAAAGGCCACTTTCCAGCAACGATTTGGCTTTGGGATGTCGGGGCAGCATAGACAGAAAATATCTCACCATGACGGGTCCAGGGGGATTATCCCCCTGGTGGGGTCCAGGGGCAAAGCCCCTGGTGGGGTTTGGGGCAACGCCCCAAGAATAAAAAAACGCATAAGTCCCATATATGGACCCATCCTCCGACGCAAGGAAATTCGACAAAATTG
>JADGBU010000261.1:0-550 GCA_015231295.1 Magnetococcales bacterium
GTAATCCGACTCTTCGGGGTCGATCGAGGCCGGGTCGGCGCAGGGGCGCTGCGTGATCAGATTCCGTGGTAAGTGCTTGATCCGGATCATGTTCAGATGACAGACCACAAATGCGTGTTCGATGGCGTTTTCCAGTTCGCGGATGTTTCCCGGCCAGGGATATTGCAGAAACAGTTCCAGCACGCTGTCCTGGACGCCGACGATATTCTTGTCATACTTGCGATTGAATTTCTGGATGAAATGATTCACCAGCATTGGAATGTCCTCCAATCGCTGGCGCAGCGGCGGCACCGGAATTTCCACCACGTTGAGCCGGAAATAGAGATCTTCGCGAAAGCGGCCCAGTTTGATCTGTTCGGCGAGATTCTTGTTGGTGGCCGCCACCACCCGCACATTCACCCGGATGGTGCGGGAGTCTCCCACCCGTTCCAGCTCTTTTTCCTGGAGAATGCGCAGCAGTCGGGTCTGCATCGACAGACTGATGTCGCCGATTTCGTCCAGAAAGATGGTGCCGCCGGTGGCGACCTCGAAGCGTCCGGGCCGATCCCGC
>JADGBU010000261.1:678-4173 GCA_015231295.1 Magnetococcales bacterium
CCTTGCCCACCCCGGACTCCCCGGTGATCAGGGTGGTGGTATCCATGTTGGCCAGGGATTCGATCAGGTCGTAGACCTCTTGCATTTTTTCGCTCATGCCGATCAGGCGATGGAAGGTGCGACGATTGCGCAGCACCTCCGGCAGCGGCGTGAGACTGGAGCGGTCCAGGATCACCACCACCGCCCCGAAACAGTGACCCAGATGATCGATCAACGGGGTCGCGCTGACCCGGATTTCGGTGCGTGTCTCCTCCGGACCGGCACAGCTCAGCACGAGATTCAATTCGGCCTTGCGGGCGGCGATCACCCGTTGCAGCAGAGTGGTCAGATCCGGCACGCATCCCCCTTTCTGCGTGGAGAGCGGATAGCCCAGAGCCGGACCGGCGAAATGACAGGCGTTCAGGGCCGCCGGATTGACGCTCTGCACGACCATCCGCTGATCCACCACGATCACCCCTTCGCGGATGTTGTTCGACACGGTTTCCAGGGTATCCCGCAGCAGGGTGGTGTCGAGGCGGAAGGTGGCCATCTGGAGCAGGGTGGAGATCCGTTCCGGCAGTTCCTCCCAGGAGAAGCGGGTGCGCAGATGGGCCGCATGGGGCGTGCCGGGGGGAAGCAGGGTGATCCGATCTTGTGGCCCGATGATCAGCAAAGGCAGGGCATAGCCCCCGAGCAGAAAGGCACGGGTGTAGCCCTCGGCGGATTCGTGGGCCGGAAGCTCGATGAGCAGAAGAGCGATGGGCTCGGTCTTGATCAGAGCCTCGGCCTCGTGGAGATCGGCGACTCGCAGGGTCGGGGCGATCGGTCTGAGCAGCTCCTCCAGACGGGCGGTCAGACGGCTGCCCATCCCGACCAGCAGCACGGCATAGGCGAGAAACGGGGGATGGTGTCGTGTCGGAATCATGAGCGGGGTGGATCATCCTTTCCGAGAGGGGGTCGTGGATCGGCTCGCACCGTGGGACATTATGTCCCATTTTGTTCCAATGGGACATGTTTTGTGTGTCGTCATGATACACAAACTGTTTCAAGGCAATCGGTTCGCGGGTTGATCAAGAATTGGAAACGGGGTTCATTCATGAAATTATCTATCTGCATCAACAAAATAAGCAAAATGTGCAAAATTGGGTAAACCATGGCACATGCTATGCGCTATAATAGACAAAGGACACATTCACCCAGACCGGGCCATGAGCCCGGATCGGGATCGGGATAGACAAACAGAAGGTAGGGAAGACAAGGAGAACCACCATGAACACCACTCGGAAATTGACAATGACCCTCTCCATCATGGCCCTGGCAGGCGTGATGGCCGTCGCCACCCTCGGCAATCGCGATCCGCAGCGGGTGGATAACACCATGTCTCTCGCCGCCATGGAAGGGGATGTCGCGAAGGTTCAGGCGTTGTTGAACCGGGGCGTTCCGGTGGAGAGTCATGGCAATCTGAAGATCACCCCGTTGGCCTGGGCCGCCGAGAACGGTCACGCCGAGGTGGTCAAGGTGCTGCTGAATGCGGGAGCCAATGTGAATGCGGTGGATCCTTCCGGATTCACCCCGTTGAGCCTCGCGGCCCGATGGAATGATGGCGCCATCGTGTCGATGTTGCTGGCCGCCGGAGCCGATCCCAATCTCGCCACCCGTTCGGGACAGACGGCGATTTTCGGACCGGCCCAGTATGGGTTCGACGACCTGCTCAAGCAGTTGATCGAACGGGGTGCCGATGTCAACGCCATCGACAAACGGGGCGACAGCCCGATGATCATCGCGGCCAAACGGGGACACGAACGGGTGGTGACGGCTCTGCTGGATGCGGGCGCGACCCCCAACGTGCAGAACAAACAGGGCTACACCCCGCTGATGATCGCGGCGGAATCGGGACATGAAACCATCGTGGCCGCGCTGCTGGAGCGGGGTGCGGATCTCACCTTCCGTCACGAATGCGGCTGCACCGCCCTGCTGGCCGCAGCGGAAAAAGGATATGCCGGCATCGTGCGGTTGCTGCTCGATCACGGAGCCGACATCAACGCGGTCAACAACGAGGGCTCGTCGGCCCTGATGTTCGCCGCCCGTTACAACTTTCTCGACACCGCCAAGCTGCTCATGGAGCGGGGCATCAAGACCACGCTCGTGGATCAGAATGGCAAGACCGCCAAGGATTATCTCCGCAACGGTGCCACACGGGCGATGAATCGTCTGCTCGATCCGGGCAACAACGCATGAGTTGTCGGAAAATCATCCACGCCGGGGGCCGTCACCGTCTGAATTCCAGGTGACGCGCTCCCGGTCAACCTGGTCGGATGGGGCTTTTGAGGCCGCCATGAACGTCATCTTGTGTCGTTTTTTGTACGCTCTGCTGGTTGCGCTGCTGGTGTCGGGCACGCCGAACCAGGGGCGGGCCGACTCTGGAAAGGGGGCCGCCAAATCGGATCAATCCTGTTTGCGCTGTCACGGCATGGAAACTCTGGCCTATCTGGATCCGGCCACGGGCGGGTTGAAAAATCTCGCCATCGATGTCAAGGCGATGCGTCTGTCCGATCATGGCAAGCTGGGGTGTCGGGATTGTCACGCCGCCGGATTCGAGGCCTATCCCCATTTTCAGGAGGCGCGCCAGCAGCGGCTGGAGTGTCTGGGCTGTCATCGTGAGGAGAGCCGAACCTTTTCCCGCGCATTGTTTGAATCGATCGAGCGCGGTTTCTCGCGCAGCATTCATTACCAGTCCATGCCGGACTCCTTCGACTGTTTTTCCTGTCACGATCCCCACAATTTCCGTTCGCTGGCGGGTCAATCCCCGGACCATTTCGGCTCGGTGGTGGCCCGTGACAACGCGCCCTGCCGGAGCTGTCACGACTCTCCGCGCGGTTTGTTCAGTCTGACGGGCCGTCTTTTCACCGCGCTGGAACAGACCCACGCCTGGCTGCCGGAACCGGCACGACACTGGAGCAAGGTGCGTTGCATCGAGTGTCACACCGGGAGCCAGGGGGAGCGCGACACCCATTTCATCCTCGGCAGACAGAACGCGGTGCGGGCCTGTGAGGCCTGTCACAGTCGGGATTCGATCCTGGCCACGAAACTCTATCGTCACCGCATCCGGGAGGAGCGTCGCACCGCCGGTTTCATCCATTCGGCGGTGATGAATGATGCCTACATCATCGGCATGACCCGCAACCAATGGCTCGACTGGGGCGGAATCGGTCTGATCGTTCTGGCGATCGTGGGGGTGAGTGCCCACGGCCTGGCCCGTTATCTGGTTGCAAGGAGCACGAATCATGAAACGCATCGTTGAACTCTATCCGCTCTGGATTCGCGTGTGGCACTGGAGCAACGCGCTCAGCTTTCTGGTGCTGCTGGCCACGGGAATCAGCCTGCACTTCGCCGCTCCCGGCTCCGCGCTGATTCCTTTCGATACCGCCAGAATGCTGCATAATGTATTCGGCCTGCTGATGACCGTCGGCTGGATCGCTTTCGTGGTCGGCAATCTGAAAGGGGAGAATGGCCTTC
>JADGBU010000262.1 GCA_015231295.1 Magnetococcales bacterium
TGGCGGGATATTCTCAAGCGTCCTTATATTACGGTGGGATTGATGGCGTTTTTGTCAGTCAATGCCCATCCGTGTCACCCATTCCCGCGCCCGCAGGCCTATCCCGTGCCTGCGCCGGGCACCATCTGTGTATTTTCGCTTGGCTTTTGTCATTCATTCGCGTATGGTATGCCAGTTGCTACATGAATGGTGAACACTCAGTGCTCACATTTCGCTTGATCCATAACCCAATCCGTACCCCATTGAGGAGAAGATTCATGAACATCACCCATCTGCGCAAGCAATCCGGCTTCACCCTCATCGAACTGATGATCGTGATCGCCATCATCGGCATACTGGCTGCGGTGGCCATTCCCGCCTATCAGGACTACATCGCCCGCGCCCAGGCCTCCGAAGCGATCTCCCTGATGTCCGGCATGAAAGTCACCGCCACCGAATACAATACCGACAAAGGGGTCTTCCCCTCCGATCCGACCAACATCGGCGGCACCACCACGGGCAAATATGTGGCCAGCATCGCCTTCACCACCACCTCGCTGCCCAACACGCTGCGCATGACCGCCACCTTCAACGCGGCCAACGTCAACTCGAACATTGCCAGCAAAACCCTGGTCCTCAGAACCCAGGATGGCGGCAAGACCTGGGAATGCACCGCCGGCACCATCCCCGCCAAGTATCTGCCGGGCGGCTGCAAGTAATCCCGCGCCTCCGTGGGGATCATGATCCGTCCCGACAACGACGCACGCGGCTCCATGTTTCATGGAGCCGTTTTTTTTCTGCTATTAGGCTTGACCCTCGCGATCTACCAGCCCGGACTCTCCGGGGGCTATCTGCTGGACGATACCTCCAACCTCCAGGAACTGGTCCAGCTGCGCGCCGATCCCACCCTGGACAATCTGCTCCATTTCATGGGCTCCTCTCCCTCGTCGGTTCTTTCCCGACCGGTTTCGGTGGCCACCTTCGCGGTGCAGTTCCACGCCTGGCCAGGAGAACCGGGAGATTTCAAGCGTATCAATCTGGCGTTGCATCTGCTCAACGGCTGCCTGCTCTACTGGCTGTTCCTGCGCCTGGCGCGCCTGATGAACCGTCCGGAACTGCCCCTGGCCACCCTGGGACTGCTCGCCACCGGACTCTGGCTGCTCCATCCGCTGAATCTCTCCACCACCCTCTACATCATCCAACGCATGACCCAGTTGGCCATGCTGTTCACGATGATCGGCATTCTGTGCTATCTCCAGGGACGTCAGAGGCTCCTGACCGATCCCGACAGACCGCTCTCCGGCTATCTCTGGATGTCGTTCGGCGTCGGGATCAATACCGCTCTGGCCACCCTGAGCAAGGAAAATGGCCTGCTGCTGCCCCTGTTCATCCTGATCATCGAAGCGACGCTGCTCCAGCATCTGCCCAAACCGCCCTATTGGTGGAAACGCTGGGCCGCCCTGTTTCTGGTCGCGCCGCTGGCCACGCTGATCCTCTATCTGGGCAGTCACTGGGAGCACTATTTCGTGCTCAACTACCAGACCCGCGATTTCACCCTGGTCGAACGACTGCTGACCCAGTGCCGCATTCTGGTGGAGTATCTCCGGCTGCTGTTCTTCCCGACCCTCTCCGATCTCGGTCTGTTCCACGACGACTATCCCCTCTCCCGCTCGCTGCTGAATCCTCCGCAGACCCTCGCGGCCCTGCTCTTCATTCTCGGCCTGCTGGTCGCGGGATGGCGCGTGCGTCGCCGCCATCCGTTCTTCGCCTTTGGCGTGCTGTGGTTTTTCGGCGGACAGGTCATGGAATCCACCATCCTGTCGCTGGAACTCTACTTCGAACACCGCAACTATCTGCCGGCGGCGGGCCTGTGGCTTGCGGTCGCGGTCGGCGCGCGCGAGGTGTGGAACCGTCTGCCGTCGCGCCTGGGACAGACCGCCCTGATGACGGGCCTGATCCTCCTCATGCTGCTCTACGCCTTCATGACCCATACCGAAGCCACCCTTTGGGGGGATCCGGTCCAACAGGCCGAAGTGTGGCAACAGCAAAAACCCCACTCCAGACGGGCACAAAGCCAATTGGCCGAATTTCACATTCTGGCCGGACAATATGAACAGGCGGCCCTGCTCTATCGCCGGTTGGCCGAACGGCTGCCCAACGACTCCGGCACCCTGCTCTATTGGATCAAATTGCGCTGCAACCGTCCGGAACTCCCCAAACCGGATGACGCCGAACTGTTGCGACGACTCAAACAGGGACGTCTGAATCTGCCCGCGCTCGGCGAGCTGATCAAGGCCATGGAAAATGACGCCTGTCCCCAACTGGCACCGGAGCTGCTGCGGGCCATGCTGCGAACAATTCCGGAAAATCCCACCTTCGTTCCCAAGGTCCACGGCCATCTGATCACCTTCTATGCCGCGCTGCTGGAACAAAAAAGCGGACACACGGAGCTGGCCATGCGTCATCTGGAAACCGCCCTGCAAGAGAAACCCATGGTGTCTCTTGCGCTCAAGAAGGTGGCCTGGCTGACGGAAAGCCAACGTTTCGCCGAGGCCCGCGAAGCGGTACAATTGGCCCGGCGACTCAATCGGGGCAATCCCCTCACCTGGATGACCGATCAACGACGCATCGAAGGATGGGAACAGGTGATCACCTTCCTGATCGACAACAGCCCCCGGAGCGCGCCACCATGAAACGGGAATGGCTCCTGGCCATCGGCATCACCTTGTTGACTCTGGCTCTTTCGTTGGGCATGATCCGCTGGATGGCCCCGACGCTGCTGGGCGTACCCATGGATATGCAACTGGTCCAGACCGATACGCGGGCGATTCCCTTTTTCGACGCCTTGTTGCCCGCCGGACCGCCGCCGGATAACGCCTTCATCCTGCCGGATCCCGTGACACGGGTGCGCAATCACCCCCTGCTGCCGGAAGGGGAAACGCTCGGCCCGCATGATCTGCTCGGCTTTCGCAACCAGACGATCCCCCGCATGGCGGATGTGATCGTCATCGGCGACAGTCAGACCTATGGCAACAACGCCCCCCTGGCCCGCAACTGGCCTAGCCAAATGCAAGAACAACTGAGCGGACGCACCGCGACGCTCTATTCCATGGCGGTGGGCGGATGGTGCGGCGTCCAGTATCTGGAAATGTTCCGCAAGGCGTTGGCGTTCCAGCCCCGGGTGGTGGTGGTGGCCTTCTACGCGGGAAACGATCCCCTGGAGTCCTTCATCATGGCCTATGGCCAGGAGCGATACCAGAAATTGCGACCCGATCCGGCCCTGAGCCCGAAGGATGCCCCCAAGGTGGCCTTTCCGCCCCCGGAGTCGGAGTGGGAACCCTTCACCTTCGCCGATGGCTCGACCACGGTGTTGACCCCCAACTGGAGACTCGGTTCCAACAGCGATCTGCCCGCCATCCGCGCCGGATACGCCATCCTGGCCAAAGTGGCCCGGACGATCGCTCAGGAAGCCTCCGTCGTCGGCGTGAAGGTGATCTTTGCCTTGATCCCGACCAAGGAGCGGGTGTTTCAGCAGAAGATTCGACGCGATGGGTTGAAGGCCTCTGCGGTCTATCAGGAGTTGGTGGCGCGGGAGGAGGAACATGCGACCCGCTTTGCGGAAAACCTCGCCGCCATGCCCAACGCCATTTGGGTGGATCTGCTCCCCCCCATGAGTCGGGCCGCGCTGGATACGGCTCTCTATCCGGATGGACCGGATGGACATCCCCTGGCCGCCGGATATGAACAGATCGCTCAGGCCATCGCGCCGAAGCTCCGGGAGCTGTTGCCCGCCCCGACGCGCGGACTCGTGGCGGTCATGACGGATCAGAAAAGCTTTCAGGTGTGGCTGATGACCCGAACCGGACGCTGGCTGGTGCCCGCCGATCCCGAACGGATCGCCGCCAATGGCTGGTCCATGGAAAGCCTGAAAGAGGTTCCGGCTCGGGATGTGGCCAGTGTGCCCATTCTGGGGGTCATGGAACGGGATCCCGCACGGTTCGGACCCGAGGCCGTAACCCATTGAAAAAAAAGAGGGGGTCTGGGGGATTCATCCCCCAGGGTTTTGATTTTTTTTGATAACCGAACATCCCAGGGCTTCGCCCTGGACCCACCAGGGGCCAATGGCCCCTGGACCCCA
>JADGBU010000263.1 GCA_015231295.1 Magnetococcales bacterium
GGGGATATCCCACGCGGTGCCGGCGGGAAAGAATTTCGCCAACTCCGCCATGCGCGCCCGCACCCGTTCGGCGGTTTCCAGGGCGTTGGCACCGGGGGCCACCTTGATGCCCACCGCCGCCGTGGGCTGACCGTTGAGCCGGGCGCGGATGGTATACTCCTGGGCTCCCCACTCCACCCGGGCCACATCCTTGAGCCGGACCGTCGCCCCGTTGGCGTCGGCGCGCAGGATGATCTCGCCGAACTCCTCGGCGCTCGACAGGCGGGTACGCACCAGGATCGGGGCATTGATCTCCTGTCCGGGCACGGCGGGAAGCTGACCCAGTTCACCCGTCACCAGTTGGGTATTGCGGGCGCGCACGGCGCGCAACGCCTCGCCGGGGGAGATGCCGAACTCGGTGAGACGGATCGGATCGAGCCAGATGCGCATCGAGTATTCGGTGCCGAACAGCATCGCCTCGCCCACACCCGGCACCCGGCGCAGATGCTCCAGCACCGAGGCTGCGGTATAACTGCCGAGCGCGATGTGATCCTGACTCTGATCCGGAGAGAAAATGGTGATGAACATCAAGAAATTGCGCCGCGATTTGGCCACCGTGACCCCCGGGCAGACGGGCCTCGACCCGCTTGATGCGGTTTTGCGCCTCCACCGAGGCGATATCGAGATTGGTGCCGGTTTCGAAGGTCAAGGTGAGGGTCATGGCTCCCAGGGAGTCGCTGGAGGACTCCATGTAGAGCAGACGCTCGATGCCATTCATCTCCTGTTCGATCAGGGCGGTGACGGTCTCTTCGACCACCTGGGCCGAAGCCCCCGGATAGACGGCGGTGACGGTGATGGCAGGCGGGGCCACATCCGGATACTGGGCCACCGGCAGTTTGTTGAACGACAAAAACCCGGCCAGCAGGATGACCAGAGCGATCACCCAGGCAAAAATCGGTCGATCAATGAAAAATCTCGGCAACATGGCGCGACCCCAGGGGTACGTGAGACATCTTTTAAGAAGCGGGTTTCGGATCCGGCGAGCCACCGGAGGCGGCGGGTGCGGCATCCTTGGGCGTGACCACCGCCCCCGGACGGACCTTCTGCACCCCGGTTCCGATCACCTTTTCGCCCTCTTTCAGGCCTTCCAGCACGATCCAGTCCTGACCGGAAAAGCCGCCGGTCTTGATGGGACGGGGAACGACTTTATTGTTTTCATCGACCATCAGCACGATCTGGCCTTGCGGCGAGGTCTGCACCGCCCGTTGGGGAATGGTGACGCCTTCGGCGGTGGCCATGGCCAGCCGCACCCGCACGAACTGACCCGGCAGCAACACCCGCTCCGGATTGGGAAATTCGGCACGCAACGCCACCGATCCGGTTTGCGGATCCACGGCCATGTCGGTGAATTGCAACTTGCCCGACGCGGCGTATTCCACATCGTCATCCAGGAGGAGCTGGACCGCGACCTCGGCGACCGGTTTGGCTCCCCCCTGACGGATCGACCGTTGCAGTCGGAACAGATCCGGCCCCGACTGGGTGAAGTTGACCCAGATGGGATCCAACTGCTCGATGGTGGTGAGATGGGTCGCTTCGCCCTTGCCCACCAGAGCCCCTTCGGTGACGCGGGTCCGTCCCACCCGTCCGGCGATCGGGGCGGTGATGGAGGCGTACTCCAGATCGATGCGGGCGCGGGTCAATTCGGCTTCGGCGGCCAGGGTTTCGGCTCCGCTCTTCTTGAACTGGGCCTCGGCCTGATCATACTCCTGACGACTGACCGCATCGTTTTCCACCAGGGTTTTGAGTCGCTCCACGGTCTGTTTGGCCAGCAGACGCTCGGCTGCGGCCCGATCCAGGGCGGCGCGGGCCGCTTTGACCCGTGCTTCCAGCGTCCGGGCGTCGAGACGGTAGAGAGGCGTTCCCGCGTTCACTTCGCTCCCTTCCGTGAAGAGACGCTGTTCGACGATCCCCTCGACGCGGGCGCGCACCTCGGCGGTGCGGACCGCCTGCAACCGTCCCGGCACCTCCTGACGCAACGAAAGCGTCTTGCGCACCGCCGCCACCCGTTCCACCTCCATGGGGGGCGGAGCGGCGGCGGCGGCCTTGGCATCCGGAGCCTTGGGGCTCTCTCCGCGCTCGCAACCGGCCAGCAACAGAATCAACGGCAGTGCGATCAGTGACATCCCGCGAACGTTCATGATGACTCCTTGTCAGAAAGATTCCCGGACGCATCCGGGACAAATGCGCATAAAAAACGCTCCACGATCGCCGCGACCCGCACCCGTTCCGCCTCGGGAGGACGGGCCGGACGCCCCAACAGACGCAGAATCTGTTCGACGCCGAGCAGCATGGAGAGCAGCATTTCGGCGGCGAACGCCGGATCCTCCGCACGGATCACGCCCCGTTCCATGGCCGATGTCATCACGCGGGTCAGTTGATTCAGGGTGTTGCCCGGCCCGGAGTGAAAGACGATCTCGGCCAACTCCGGCCTGCGCGCGGTTTCGCCGATCATCAGGCGGAACAGTCCCAACCCCTCGTCGGAAAGCAGAATATGACGAATGCTCACGCCGAACTGGATCAGATATTCGCGGAAATCGGTGTCATCCCCCCGCAGCGAAAACAGAAACGACTCCGCAGTCGCCCGGATCATCTCGGCGTAGAGCCGATCCTTGCTTTCGAAATGATTGTAGAGCGTCTGCCGGGCCATACCCATTTCGCAGGCCAGTTGTTCCATGCTGGCCCCCATGCCCCGCTCCAGAAAGACCCGACGGGCCACTTGCAGCATCTCCGCGCGTCGCGCGGCCACCGGTGAAAGCTCTGACATGCGGTCAACCCAAAAAAGAAAAAAATGGACTGTACTGTACAGTCCAACATGATCCATCGTTCACCTGCATCTGTCAACATCCAAATTTATCCCGCATGACAAAATGCACCAATCGTTTTTCAACCCCGCATTGACGCGGCCCTCCGAATCAAGGCATACTGGAGAGGTTTATCACATTAAGATTGGATGCCACACTCATGAATCCTTCCTCCAAACCCGTGACAGTCCTGATCGTGGACGACTCCGCAGTCGTGCGCCAGACCTTGACCTCCATCCTGGAATCCGACCCGCAGATCCAGGTGGTCGGACAGGCGCAGGATCCATTCGTCGCTGCCGAGAAGCTCAAGACGCTCATTCCGGATGTCATCACGCTGGATGTCGAAATGCCCCGCATGGATGGCATCACCTTTTTGAAGAAACTCATGAGCCAGCATCCCATTCCCGTCGTGATGTGCTCCTCCCTCACCGGCGAAGGGACGGAAACCGCCCTGCGGGCTCTGGAATACGGCGCGGTGGAGATCATCACCAAGCCCCGCATGGGCACCAAGGAGTTTCTGGAGGAGTCCCGCATCCGCATCTGCGATGCGGTCAAGGCGGCGGCTTTCACTCAGGTCCGCAATCGTCCCATCATCCGGCCCGCGAAGGCCGTCAACGGAACCGGCGCGATCCAGAGCCAGAGCGGCGGCATTCCCAAAATTTCGCCCAAGCTCACCGCCGACGCCATGTTGCCTCCCATCGATCCCGGCTCACGGGCGATGAGTCAAACCACGGAAAAGCTGATCATCGTCGGAGCCTCCACCGGAGGCACCGAGGCGTTGCGGGTCTTTCTGGAGGCTCTGCCCGCCGACGCGCCGGGGGTGGTGATCGTGCAGCACATGCCGGAAAATTTCACCCGCGCCTTCGCCGACCGGCTCAACACCCTGTGCCAGATCACCGTCAAAGAGGCGGCGGACAACGACTCCGTGGTGCGGGGACGCGCGCTGATCGCGCCGGGCAACAAGCACACCATGCTCAAGCGCAGCGGCGCGCGCTATTATGTGGAGGTGCGGGATGGTCCACTGGTCAGCCGTCACCGGCCTTCGGTGGATGTGCTGTTCCGTTCGGCGGCCCGCTACGGCGGCAAAAACTGTGTGGGTGTCATCATGACCGGCATGGGCGACGACGGTGCCCGAGGCATGCTCGAAATGAAAACCGCCGGAGCCACCACCATTGCCCAGGATGAACAATCCTGCGTGGTGTTCGGCATGCCGAAAGAGGCGATCAAACATGGCGGGGTCGATCTGATCAAACCC
>JADGBU010000264.1 GCA_015231295.1 Magnetococcales bacterium
TTCAGCAAGATCTGCCCGCGTTTCACGAATTCACCTTCGCGGACCATGATCTCATCGACCATGCCCTGTTCCATCACCTGGATCACCTGATTGCGGGAACTGGGAATCACCGTGCCCGGCCCGCGCACGATCTGATCGACCACCGCCCAGTCGGCCCAGATCACAAACACGATCAGACAAAACGCGATGAACGGCACAATCAACCGACTGGACTGGGGACCCGCCGAGGTGGGCATGGAAGATTCGGAAGTTTTCATTTTCGATCCTGTTGCGCCGTGGCCGCCATGCCGGACAACTTGGCCATCACGGCATCCCGTTTGCCATCCATTTGCAGTCTGCCGTGGTTGAATACCAACAAACGATCGAGAATCGGCAACAGAGCCGATTTATGGGTGGAGATCAACAACGTCACGCCGGACTTGGCCAAGCGATCCAGAATCGCCACCACCCGCCCTTCGGTTTCGGTATCCATGGAGGCGGTGGGTTCATCCATCAACAAGACCGCCGGGCGCAACAACAAAATTCGGGTCAGCCCCACCAGTTGCCGCTGTCCGCCGGAGATGCCGCTGCCGCCTTCGCTGATCGGCAGGGCCAGTCCCATCGTATGCCCTTGAATCAGATCGATCAATCCGGATTCCCGCGCTGCCGCCAAAATGGCGTCATCGCCCGGATCCTCCATGCCGAACAGCAGATTTTCCCGCAACGTGCCCTTGATCAGACGCATATCCTGCGGCATATAGGTCACGAAGGTACGCAGCGTATCGGGCAGAATCATCGACATATCCACGCCGCCGAGCAGCACCGTGCCATCCCTGGGACGCCAGAGTCCCGAGGCGAGCTTGAGCAGGGTACTCTTCCCCGAACCGATGGGACCGATCACCCCGACCCGTTCTCCTGCCGCGATCGACAACGGCGGAACCGGCGTCAGATCCAGGGCCGGACGGCTGTTCTGGCCATAAAAAAAACGCACCCCTTCCAGGCGCAACGATCCGGCCAGCACCGTCGGACTGAGTTGATGGGGTTGTTCATCGAGTTCGTTGGGCAGGGAGATCAGTTGATCGAGTTTACGCAGGGCCTCCTTGGCATGGGCCCACTGCACCTGCAACGACGGCAAAGAACCGATGGATCCCAGAGCGCGAGATCCGATGATTTTGCAGGCAATCAGCCCCCCCATGGTCAAATGGCCTTCGACCACCAGATAGGAGCCATAGACGACCATGGCGACCCGGGAGAATTTTTGCACCGAACTGGTCAGATTGTGCGCAATGGCGGTCAGATAGTTGATGCGATAGGTATCCTCGCTGGAGGATTTTTCCAGCCCGCACCAGCGTTCCACCAGGATGTTTTCCGCGCCGCAGGCCTTGATCGAATCGATGCTGCCGATGGATTCCACCAAGGTGCCCGACTTGAGATTCTCCACCCCCTGATTTTCCGAAACCGGACGCTCGATCATCCCTCGGATGACCCGTGCCACAAACAGCATCACCGGAAACATCACCAGAGGCACGGCCACCAGAGTGCCGCCGATGGCCCAAATGACAAAAAGAAACAACACCGCAAACGGGATATCCACCAGCAGAAACAGCGGCGCGGAACTGAGTACCCGGCGCACCAGATCGAGATTCTTGATCTGGGCGGCAAAGGTGCCCAGAGAGGCGGGACGCGCCTCCAGGCGGATGCCCAAAGCACGCCGGAAAAACCATTCCGACAGTTCGTAATCGATCCGGGTACACTCTCGATCCAGCAATTTGCTACGCAGATGTCGGGTCAAGAGTTCAAGCAGAATGGCGATCACGACACCGACGGTCAACACCTTCAAGGTTTGAAACCCGCCGTGACGCACCACCCGGTCAAAAACCTGCATGGTGAACAGGGCAATCGCCAGGGTCAGAACATTGGCAATGACCGACGCCAGTATGACGTCGCGTATCACCCCCTTGTGGCGGAAAAAACTCTTCCGCAACAAAGACATCGCGCGTCCTGCCATTACAATACTCCCGTGTAGAACAACAGACTCAAACCGGCACTCAACTTGTCGGCCTCGGTATCCTCCACCGCCAAAGCCGTGGAGAAGGACTCTTTGGCAGAGTTCATCACATCCAGCCACGATTTTTGTCCCGCCACATACAGACGGGTATAGGATTCAAAAATCAGTGCCGCCGTCTTGCGATTGGCTTGATTGTTATCCAAACGGTAGCGGGATCCGGTATAGGTGTTCCAGGCTTCGACCACCGTGGTCTGCAACTGAAGCAGCGCGACCCGACGCTCTTCGAGCATCACATTGCGACGGGATTGGGCCGCCGCAATATTGGTTACGGAGGACAAACCGGCTCCCAGTTGCGATTCCAGCGACACCGAGGCGCGATGTTCGGTCTTTTTCCCGAACTGATTTTCCACCCGCAACACCACCTGGGGCCAATAGGCCGCCTCGGCAGAATCGACATCGGCCTGGGCCGCCTTCAATTGAAACTCCTGTTTGATCAGCGAAGGAGAGTTGGCAATGGTCAATTCCAGGGCTTTTTCCAGGGTATCCGGCAGGCCGCTCAAATCCTGAACATCGGTCAGATCGAGGCGTGTCACCTTCTGTCCCACCAATTCGGTCAACTGCATCAATCCCGTGGAGTAGGACTGAACCGTTTGGGAGAGATCATTCTTGGCTTGAAACAGACGGGAATTGGCCAGATTGAGGTCCACATCCGGGCTGACCTGACGCTTGACCCGGCGATCGATCATCTCCCTCAGACCTTCGTGACGCTGAACGTTCAGGCGATGAATATCGAGTTGCGCCTGACGGCGACGCAAATCGCTGTAGGCTTCTGCCAGGCGCAGCAGCACGCTGCGACGGGTGGCCAGCACCTCGGCATCCGCCGCGCCATGACGGGCCTCGGCGGCATCGATTCCTGCCGTGATCCGACCGCCGGTCCAAAGCGGTTGACTCAGGCCAATAACCGGATCGGAGATGCCCCCTCCTTCACTGTTGAGGCCGGTATGCAGGGAAGGCACCGGAAAACGCTGCCATTTGGCCCCTTCCAATTCGGCCAGGGCCGCCTCCACGGATCTTTGTCTGGCGATGATTTCGGGATAATTGTTGCGGGTCGCTTCGAGAAGGTCGGCAAATCGCCACTTGACCTCCCCAACCGGAGCGGCCTCATCGGCATGCACGACAGGCATGGATGACAACACGAGTAAAAAAACGATCCGGCGCACCCACTTCGGCAAAATCATAGTGACGTTTCCATACATATTAACGATACATAAACATCCGATCAGGAAAATAATCCATTCTCATCACAACTCAGATCATGCGCTTATCAGTAAAGCAGGGGTGCGACTTGCGCCGCACCCCCGTGAGTAAACCGATGGCGGCAAAAGCACCGCCATCGGGGTTTGAGTGAATGTTGACTTAGCTGGTGGAGTCGAGGTCGAAGTCGTCCGTCGTCCAGGTCAAGCTTTCGCCGCCGACCACATAGATGGCCATCTCGAAGTCGTCGATGGAATCCGCCGCACCACCGGTCGTGTTGACCAGGACCACGGCATCACCATCGGTGACGGTCGTTCCCTCTCCGTTGAAGACGAAGATGTCGCCTTCGTTGGTGCTACCGATGGCATCGCCTTCGGTGACACCCGAGGAGGTGGAAACTCCGGTCAGACCCGACAGGTCGATCTTGTCGCCATCCGCGAAGTCACGGATCACATCGACACCACTGCCCAGGGCAGCTTCAGCCGAGGTGAAGACACCGCTCGAACCACTGGCCGAGTCGCTATCTTCAAAGACGAACACATCGTTGCCACCACCACCGGTCAGGTCGTCGGCACCATCACCGCCGTCAAGCGTGTCATCTCCGTCCGTGCCGGTATCGGAATCCGCATCAGCATCAGCATCGGCATCAGCATCTGCATCAGCGTCGGCATCTGCATCAGCGTCGGCATCTGCATCAGCGTCCGCATCGGCGTCTGCATCAGCGTCCGCATCGGCATCGGCATCAGCGTCGGCATCGGCATCCGCATCG
>JADGBU010000265.1 GCA_015231295.1 Magnetococcales bacterium
AACAGCTTCTCCCCGCGCTTGCAACTCCAAAGCCCTGCGTCGCGCCCGTTCTTCCAAAGAGGCGGTCAGAAAGATCTTCAGATCGGCATCCGGCCAGACCACCGTGCCCACATCCCGGCCATCGAGGATCAGATCGGCCCCGGCTCCGTAGCGACGTTGAAACCCCAGCAGAGCCTGGCGCACCTCCGGCACCGCCGCCGCGCGCGAGGCCGCCTGACCCACCGCTTCATCCCGCAAGGCCAGCGTCACCTCCTCCTCGCCCAGAAAGGCACCGTAACGCCCCCCTTCCAGCGCACGATAGGCGAAAGGCATCCGGGCGGCGATTGCCGCCAGTTGCGCCGCTTCCGACACCCCTTCTCTCCAGGCGATCAGCCCCACCGCCCGATAGAGGGCTCCGGTTTCCAGATAGGCCAGATTCAACCGGGTCGCCGCCGCCCGGCAGACCGCACCCTTGCCCGCGCCCGCCGGACCATCCACCGCCACCACCAGCCGTGCGCCTTTGGGAATGGTCACGCTCATGACTCTTTCTCTCCGGCGACCCGTTCGATCCGGCCACCCAGAATGCCCATGGTGTCGGCAAAGCCCGGAAACGAGGTTTCCACATTGGCCCGGCCCCGCACCGTCACCGCACGCGCGGCGGCCAATCCGGAGACCATCAGGGTCATGGCCACCCGGTGATCTCCGAAGGCCTCCGCGACGCTCCCCCCTTCCAGCCCCTCGGGACGCCCCTGAATCCGCAGACCATCGGGCAACTCCTCGATGCGCGCCCCCTGACGCCCCAACCCCAGGGCGATGGCGTGAATCCGGTCGCTCTCCTTGACCCGCAGCTCTTCGGCACCCGTTACCAGGGTTTCCCCTTCGGCGCAGGCGGCAGCCAACGCGAAGATCGGAAATTCGTCGATCGCCCGAGGCACCACCTCGGGGGCGACCCGAATCCCCCGCAGCCGGGAGTGACGCACCCGCAGATCCGCCACCGGTTCGCCGCCCGCGTCGCGCGCGTTGAGCAGTTCGATATCGGCTCCCATCGCCAGCAGCAGATCCAGCAGACCGGTCCGGCTCGGATTGATCCCCACCCCGATCAGCGTGACCTCGGAATCGGGCACCAGCAGGGCCGCCACCATCGGAAAGGCCGCGCTGGAGATGTCGCCGGGCACGGTCAGCTCCAGACCCTGGAGACGGGGACGACCGGTCACGGAGACGATCAATCCATCCCGTTCCACCGGCACCCCGAAGGCGGTGAGCATCCGTTCGGTATGATCCCGGGAGAGTGCCGGTTCGCTCACCGAGGTGCGGCCCGAGGCGGTGAGACCGGCCAGCAGCACCGCCGTCTTGACCTGGGCCGAGGCCACCGGACTGAGATAGTCGATGCCGATGAGTTCGGTGCCCTGGATCGCCAGGGGGGCGCAGCGGTTGTTGTCGCGACCGAGAATGCGCGCGCCCATGCGCACCAGAGGCACCGCGACCCGACCCATGGGACGCCCCCGCAGACTGTCGTCGCCGGTCAGCACGGAGAAGAAGGGTTGACCCGCCAGCAGACCCGCCAGCAGACGCATGCCGGTGCCGGAGTTGCCCATGTCGAGCACATCTCCCGGTTCGCTCAGACCGTCGAGGCCCACGCCCCGGATGCGCCACACGCCACCCGGTTCCCGCCGCGCATCCACGCCCATGGCCCGGAAGGCGGCCACGGTGCGCAGGACATCCTCGCCTTCGAGCAGATGATGGATGCGGCTTTCGCCTTCGGCCAGCGAGCCGAAGATCACCGCCCGATGGGAGATGGATTTGTCTCCGGGAAGAGGAATCTCCCCGCGCAGCGGCCCACCGGGATGGGCGATCAATTGGGATGACATCACGAATTCTCTACCTGAACAGGGATCCGAAGATCAAAACCCTGGGGGAAGAATCCCCCAGACCCCTTCTTTTTTTTCAATAGTGGTCATGCTATTCCGGCTTCCGCGTCTGTTTGTGGGCCTGGATGATCCCATCCCGCGTCCGCTTGGAGCGGGCGAATGTCCCATACAAACCATCCCGATCCCCATCCCGCACCCGCTCGGTCAACACCTCCAACGCCTCGCGGAAGCGGGTCAGAATATCCAGAATCGAATCCCGATTGGACAGACAGATATCCCGCCACATGGCCGGATCCGACGAGGCGATCCGGGTGAAATCACGGAATCCCCCCGCCGCATAACGAAACACCTCGGCCCGAATGTCATCTTCCAGATCCGACAACGTATTGACCACATTGTACGCGATCAAATGAGGCAGATGACTGGTCGCGCCCAACACCCGATCATGCGTGACCACATCCATGGTTTCGACACTCGATCCCACCGCCTCCCACATCTGCCGCACCCGCTCCAAAGCGCCCGGATCGGTCCGCTCCGTCGGGGTCAGAATGGTGCGACTACCTTCATACAAGGTGGCGAACGACGCCTCGACCCCCGAATGCTCCGTCCCGGCGATGGGATGTCCCCCGACGAAATGAACCCCCTTCGGCATCAACGCCTCGCACGGCTCCACCACCGTACCCTTGACGCTGCCGGCATCGGTCACGACGCATCCCGCTCCCAACGCCTGGGCGAAATCCTCGACAATCCGGGGAATGGTCAATACCGGCGTGGCCACCAACACCAGATCCGCGCCCCGCACCCCCTGCGCCGCCGAGGTGGTCCAGTGATCGATCACCCCCAATTCCAACGCCTTGGCCAACGAGTCGCGGGTGCGGTTCACCCCCACCACCTCACCCACCAGATTCCGCTCCTTGAGGGCGCGGGCCAAGGAACCGCCGATCAAGCCGACTCCGACAATCGTCAACCGTGGAATGAACAAGGCCATCTCGTCACGAACTTTCAAGGTTGTCTGTGAATCACAAGGCCCGCACCGGATAAGAACCCAAAATGCGCGCCGTCACACCGGCCACGGTCATCAACTCTTCCAGGGCACCGGCCACCGGAGGATCGCTCACATGTCCGGATAAATCCAGAAAAAACAGATACTCCCACGCCTGCTTGCGGGAGGGTCGGGATTCGATCCGGGTCAGATTGATCTGACGCCGGGCGAAAATCCCCAACACCTGATGCAAAAATCCCGGCTGATCCCGAAAGGTGAACATCAAGCTGGTCTTGTCACGCCCCGAACGGGTCGGTTCTCCCCGTCCGATCACCAGAAACCGGGTCTCTTCGGCCCGATCCTCGATATGCTCGGCCAGCCGTCCGCTTCCCAGAGAGTCGGCCAGCGGAATCGGCGCGATGAAAGCGGCTCCCGCTTCGGTTGCGGCCAGGCGCGCCGCTTCCGCCGCACTCTCCACCAAGCGGGTGGAAACGCCGGGCAACCAGCGATCGATCCAGGCGCGACAGCGGGTGAGGGCCAACCGGGTGCCGAACAATACCCGCACCGCCTCGATCGCTCCCTCCGCCGACATCAGCGTATAGGAGATTTCCAGATAGATCTCCCCGCGAATCGACAGCGGAGAATCGACGAATCGATCCAACGTGTGACTGATGATCCCCTCGTTGGAGTTCTCCACCGGAGCCACGCCGAAATCGGAACGGCTCATCTCCACCTCGTGAAACAAGGCGTCGATGGAGGCGGCGGCGGAAAGCTGACACGAGGAGCCGAACTGCTTGAGGGCCGCCAGATGGGTAAAGGCGTGTTCGGGTCCGAGATAGACCACCGACAACCGTTTTTCCAGACTCAGAGAGGCGGAGATGATCTCGCGATAGATGCGATGCAACGCCGCGATCGGCAACGCCCCTTGATGACGGGCCTCCAGACGGCGATGGATCGACGCTTCCCGCTCCGGACGGTAGAACGACAGGTCCGAAGCCCCCCCCTTGCCCTTGACCCGTCCCACCTCCATCACCCGTTCGGCCCGCTCCATGAGCAGGTCGTGAATCCGGTCGTCGATGGTATCGATCGCCTGACGCAAGCCCAACAGGGTCTGTTCTTCGGAAAGAGGAGGATCAACCGTCGCCATGGTTGGTCCGCGTTCGACGAAAAGAGA
>JADGBU010000266.1 GCA_015231295.1 Magnetococcales bacterium
TCGGAGGCGATCAGCGACAACCGGCTTTCGGCCAGACGGGCATCCATGTCGGCGGTGATGCCCAGACGGGTGGTCTGACGGGTCTTGATGAGAATTTCCGAGTGCAGCGTCATCGCCTCCTTGGCCAGTTCCAGCAGGCGGCGTTGCTTGAGCACCTCGGCGTAGGCGAGAGCAACCTCCTGGGTCACGGTTTCGGCCACATCCAGAAAGGAGTAATCCGCCCCCTGGACCTGCGCCTTGGCCTGTTCCACCTTGTGTACCGTGTTGAAACCGTCGAAGATGGGCTGATTGATGTTCATTCCCGCTTCGCCCCGGTTCATGGTCAGACCGCCGAGATCCTGATAGCGGGTGGTGGGGGTGCTGACCCACTCCCGGCCCGTGCCCATGCTGAAATCGATGGTGGGCAGATAACCGGCGAAAGCCTGACGAATTTTTTGTCGTGTCTCTTCGAGCTCCTGGCCCGCCGCCAGCAGTTTGGGATTGGAACGCAAGGCCTCGTTGACCGCATCGCCCAGTGACAGACCCCAGGCCGCCTGGGTTGGCATCCAGAACAGCAGGCCGGTCAGCAGGGTCGATAGGAGTGCCTGTTTCACAAGTTTACACCAGTGAGAGTGAATGAGGGTTGACCTTGCGGGGAAGTTCTGCAAATGCTGTGCCTTCTATTTTGACATTCCTCCTTGAAATGCGAGACTGCCCATCCGATAAGTGTCACGGATGATGGGATGGAACGTGTCAAGAAAGGCACGATCGGGTGGGTGTGGAGCCGGGATCATGCGGAAGGACTCTTTTTTTTCGAAAGATGGCTGGCCGGCGTTGCTGACCCCGTTTTCGGTGGTCAAGGATTCTCTGTGGGATCTGGTCCTGGTCTCCACCATGCTCAATCTGCTGGCTCTGGTTCTGCCTTTGACTCTGCTTCAGGTGTATGATCGCATCCTGCAGAACGAGGCCGCCAGCACCTTGAGCCTGTTGCTGATCGGCGTTTCGGTGGCCTTGTTGCTGGAATCCGCGCTGAAAATGGGACGCTCCTACATCGGCGCGTGGCTCGGTGCCCGCTTTGAGCACAACGCCAGCGTAAGTGCCATGGAGCGGTTGATGTCCCTCAATCTGGCCGACTTCGAACGCTCCGGGTCTGGTGTGCATCTGGAGCGGCTCAACGCGCTCAACGTCATCAAGGATTTCTACTCCGGCAGCGCGGTGCTGGTGATTCTCGATCTGCCCTTTGTGCCGATTTTTTTGTTGATGGTCTATCATCTGGCGGGGCTGCTGGTGCTGATTCCGCTGATCGTCTTTGTGCTGTTTCTGTTGTTTACCCTCTACATCGGCTCGCAACTCCACCGGGCGGTCGCGGATCGGATGAAAGCCGATGATATACGGGTGAATTTCATCATCGAAGTGCTCAATGGGATTCATGCGGTCAAGTCGATGGCCATGGAGGCGATGATGTTGCGTCGCTATGAACGGCTTCAGGAAGCTTGTGCCCAGGGCGCGCTTCAGGTGGGCATGCAGAGCGCGGATGCCCAGAATATCGGCAGTTTCTTCTCCCAGTTGACCACCGTGGCGGTTGTGGCTTTTGGCGGCATCATGGTCATCAACCATGAGTTGACCATCGGTGGTCTGTCGGCGTGCAGCATGCTGGCGGGACGTTCCATCCAGCCGCTGCAACGGGCGGTGGGCATCTGGGCCCGGTTTCAGACCATCCGGGTGGCGAAACAGCGTCTCAACGCCATTTTCGAGATCAAACCCGATGTCCCGCCGGGCACGCCCGCCTTGCCCGAGGTGCAAGGCAAACTGGTGCTGGAAAATGTCAGTTTCGCCTATCCGGCGGAGGCCGGAGAACAACGCGGGCAGGAGGCCGCCAAAGCCCCGGTCGAACATCTGGTGATCCGGGATGTCAATCTGGAGGTCCGTCCCGGAGAGACCATCGCCATTCAGGGGGCCGGGGGCAAGACCACCCTGTTGTGGTTGATGATGGGAGCCATCCGTCCCACCAAAGGGCGGGTGCTCATTGATGATCATGATCTCGCTCTCTACGATCCCCGCTCCTTGCATAATCAGGTGGCCTACATGCCCCAGGTGGGCATGCTCTTCAAGGGCACCATCCTGGAAAACATCCACATGTTCCGCCCCGAACGGGAAGAGGCCGCCATGGAAGCGGCCTCCCGGCTTCATCTGGAGGATTTCATCTCCAAGCTGCCCAAAGGGTATGAAACCCTCATCGATGACGGAGCCGACGAGAGTATCCCGAGAGGCATCAAGCAGCGCATCACCATCGCGCGCACGCTGGTCTCTTCTCCGCGCATCGTTTTGTTCGATGAGGCCAATACCGCCATCGACAGCAGCGGTGACGAAAAACTCAAAACCGTGCTGGAGTCGATGCACGGCAAGGTGACGTTGATCATGGTGACGCATCGCCCTTCGCTGGAACGGCTCGCCGATCGGGTGTACGAAATCAAGGATGGCTCTCTGGTTCTCAAGCCCCCCAAAGCTCCGTTCGTGCCACCATCCGCCTCTCCGGCGGCGGCTTCGGGGGTCCGGAGGCCGTGACATGACCGAAGCAAGCTCCCCCCTGAGCGCAGAGGATCAGGAACTCTCCTTCGTGCGTCACATGATCCGTCCACGGCAACCGGTCACGGGTCTGCTGGCGGAGTTTTCCCGTCTTTCGGATTTCGGTTCCTGCATGATTCCGCTGCTGATGGCGTTGGGCTATCGGGGGGATCTGCGTCATGTCGCCGAGGCCTTGCCCCACTTCGCCGAAACGCTCGATCTCACCGGTCTGCGCAACATGATGGCCAATCTGACCTATGTCAGTCGTCCGGCGCGTCTGGATCCCCGCGAGATCGATCCCCGGTTGATGCCCTGTCTGTTCGTGCCCGATCAGCAGCCCTGCATGGTCCTCCTGAAAAGAAAAATGGATGGTTGGATCATCTACAACGGAGCGACCGGGCAGGTGGAACGGCTGGCCTTGTCCCGCATTCCCGGCACCACCTATTTTTTCGCGGCCATGGATCTGGGCGAGCGGATGGCCATCCAGAAAAAATTGGGATGGTTCCGCATGACCGCCGAACGGTTCCGGCAGTTGATCGTTTATATTTTCATGGTGACGTTTGCCATCACCTTGTTGCAGGTCGCGCCACCGCTGTTCACCATGGCCGTCTACGATCGGGTGGTGGGCAGTCGCTCCCTGGAGACGTTGAGTTATCTGCTCATCGGCATTGGCGTGGTGATGGTGTTCGAGTGGCTGATGCGAAAGCTGCGAACCAAGATGCTCATGTATATCGGTTCCCGGATGGACAGCATCGTCAGCAACGCCATTTTCATGCGGATTCTTTCGCTCACTCCGAGTTACACCGAGCGGGCTCCCACCGGTGCCCAGGTGGCGCGCATCAAGGATTTCGACTCGGTGCGAGAGTTTTTCACCGGGCCGTTGATGATGGTGTTTTTTGAATTGCCCTTTTCGATCGTCTTTTTTGTGGTGATCGCCATTCTCGGAGGGCCGCTGGCCCTGGTGCCCATGGTGACGATGGTGTTGTTTGTCGCCCTCTGGGCGGTGATGATGCCCATGGTCGCCCGCGAAGAGGCCCGCTCCCGCCGGGCCAGCAGCCGGAAACAGGAGTTCGTCGTCGAGGCATTGGGCCGGATGCGGGCCCTGAAATACAGCGGCATGGAGTCGATCTGGCTGGAGCGGTTTCGTCAATTATCGGCCCAATCCGCCATGGCCAACTTTCGCACCGCGATCATCAACGCGGCGGTCAGTTCGCTTTCCACGGTATTGATCGTCGGTTCCGGCGTGACGGTGATCGGGCTTGGGGTGTTCCGGGTGATCGATGGCGTGATGACCACCGGTGGTCTGGTCGCCTCGATGGTGCTGGTGTGGCGGGTGCTGGCCCCGATCCAGAGTGCCTTCATCGCCATGACCCGATTGGAACAGGTCCGCTCCAGCATCACCCAGATCAACGGCTTGATGAATGTCACCC
>JADGBU010000267.1 GCA_015231295.1 Magnetococcales bacterium
GGTCAACAAGCGCAAACCATGTTCAGACAGATCGCGAATTTTCTGGCGCACGCGCGGGTGATGTTGATCATCCGGGGCAAACAGGGCAATCAACGGACCCGAATCCATGATCACGCTTCGCATGCGGTTTGACTCTGATTGTATTTTGCCCGCAGTTTGGCTTTGACCTTTTCAGAAACATTTTCGGATGCCGCAGGATCACCCATCGGTGTGCCGCTGCAAATTTCATCCAACAGTTGGGATGGATTCCTGTAGCCCAACGCACGCTCCAAGGTATCCTGGACAAAAGCCGACTTGCTCATTTTGAGCCGGCTCGCCTCCTGCTCCACCCGTGCTTCCAGAGCCGGGTCCAATTGCACTGACAGGGCCATGGCATTCTCCTTATGATCTGATGAATTTCATTATTATTCTACCACTGCACTCAAACGAATACAAGAAAAATCAATTCAAGAAATCTTGTATCTCATAGAAATTCATCTCCAAACATACCAGGACCAGACATGGCGGGTTTGCGACCACGTTTGGTCATGGGTTTGCCGGAGGCACTACTGGCAAGCCCAATCAGGTTTTCCTCTTTGGCCCGTTTGGTATTGAGGGCCAGCAACCGGGCCAGCACCTCATCCCGGATTGGATCAGGCCAACGCAAACGCCACGGTTTTTTGCGGCGACTGGTGGTTTCTTCCTCATCCTCCCAATCGAGGATGAAGTCGCAATGGGTATCGATGTCATTCCAGCCGTAGGCATCCAGCACCGCCCGGTCCATGGCGGCATGGAGTTCCCGCAGGCGTTGGATATCGGGGGAGGTCTCTTCCGGGTCGTGAAAGCGGTTGTAGGTTTTGGTCAGCCCTTCATTGTGACGGATCATCAAGTCAGCGCGGAATGCATAATAGGCTTGACCTGCCGCTTCCAGATTGGGGTGGTTTTCAAATCCTTTTGGAAAGGGGAAGGTCTCGAAGCAGTCGGAGGGAGTGTAGCGGAGGCCATCGCCTAAAGATGAGCCAAAAAAACGAGCCCAAACCTCATGAGGTTTGGATTGTAAAACACAAAACATACTAGTCTTGCCAATAATTATGTTTAAATAATGTGCAAATATTGAACTTTTTTCTTTTAATGTAAAGCATAAATGTGTGCTTACTTGAGAATTGACTATCGCCCACTCGACCTTGCGGAGGGCATTGAAAAGGGCGGGGGTATATCTGCCCCATAGCCACCATCTTTCTTTTCTGCGCTTGCCATCCGGAGTGGCTTCATTTAGTTTTTGCCGATCTGGTTTGACCCGTTCTTCGATGATTCTCATCAATTCCGGCCATTGCCGCGCCTCGGCCTCACTCATCTCTCCAAAATTGATGACATATCGATGATGCGCATGGGTGGGGCTGTCGTTGACCTCCTCCCCACCGATGTAGGGAAAAATTCGCTCGGCATTCCGGGGATCCTGTTCAATCAAACGGTGCATTTCCGCAAGAGGTGAAGCCACCCCTTTGGTATCGGTATCATCAAAGGTGAAACCCATGCCCAAGACATAACTTTCAATAAAACTCTTGTCTGCATTGGCCTTGAGTACCGCCGGATTATCGTGTCCGCCGTCATGAAAAAGAAAGGCCGTGATGCGTTCCACCGAGCGGCCATCCAGTTCATACGAACCGGACCATTCCCCCTTGATGCCATGGACCAGACTCACCACAACCGCCGCTTCGCCCGGCCATTTGAAACGTCTGCGTGCCCAATAAAGTGTGCCATCGTGAGTACAAATCCAGCGCAAGCCGGTGGATCGAGTATCTCCCTGTCCAATGGTGTTGGTGGCGATCAGTCCGAAACACCCGCCCTCTCGCAACAGGTTAAAGGCGCGCCGGAAAAAGTGAGCTACCAGATCGGCGTTACCGTGGGACTCTTCGTGTAGGGCCTGGAGCCAGGGCAGATAGCCCTCCCGGTTGCCGTTGAGCAGGGTGTTTTTCCCCGCAAAAGGCGGATTGCCAATGATGGCATCAAAGCCGGGCTGTGCGGTCAAAAACACTTCCGGGAATTCGATCTCCCAATGAAACGGCAACACCGGGTGCGCACCCTGGCGCAGAGCATCGGCGGTCTTGTCCGGGGCGTTGAGAAAATCGGCTTCCCGCAGATGGCGCAGGAACTGATCGAGCAAGGCGTTGCGTTGATTTTCCCGCTCTTTGTCTTTGTCTGCCGCGAAGAAGGCGGCGATCACCAAATCCCCCGTCAATCGCACCAAATGCAATGCATTATCCGCGAGAGTCAATTTCTGCCTCTTGAGGGCCGGGGCCATGTCGTCCCCGGCATCCAGAATCTCCTTTCTCGATGCCGTGGCAGCGCGGAGTCTTTGGGCCACGATCTCCTGGCCAACTGCTAGCGCTGGCATGGGCTTCCAGTGAAAATCCTCGATCTGCCGTTGTGTCAACCCAACCAGAGAGTCCCCGCAACGAATGGCGTGATCCAGAAAGGTGAACGGATGATCCCGCGCCAGGGTGGCCAACCACAACGACAATTTGGCCAGATCGGCGGCCATGGGGTTGCGATCCACGCCATAAAGGCAGCGTTGCGCCACCAGACGACGGGCGAGGAGAATTTCGTCTTCGTCTGGAGGAATGCGCGGCACACAGCCATGGAAATGCCACGCCCGCACCAGGGCATCGCCCAATTCCCGGCAGGCCGCGACCAGAAAGGCCCCGGAACCCACCGCCGGGTCCAACACCTTGAGATCCAGAATCCGCTCCGGCGTGGGATTGTCTCCCAATTGCGCCAGTACCGGCCCCAAAGTGCGCTGCACCATGGGTTCGGTCAAGGAACGTGGAGTATAGTGAGATCCACTGCGCCGCCGTTCATCCGTAGGTTGCAACACCATGGATTCCCGCGCCAGAGGATGGGGGGTGGCATCCCGATCGATGCGTCGTTCCAGAGCGACCAGCAGATCATCCACCCGCTTGGCCGTTTTGATTGCCGTTGCCGCTTTGGTTTCCAGCTTCTGATCCGCCTGCTCCTGGAGGTGCTTGATGCGCTCCTCCGGTTTGATGGCCAGAAGTTGGTCCAGATCCACCGCCACCGACGCGCCACGCTTTTTCGTTGACTTCAAGGCCACGGTCAGACCGGTGGTGATGACCAGACGAAACCCCATCATGGTCTCATAAACGCTGCCGATCTGTTCCACGTCCAGAGTTCGATACGAAAGGCGCTCCCCATCCAGGATCAACAGTTTATCCAGCACCCGTTGGATCACTCCATCGGCCACCAACGGCAAACGACCATCCGGCAACCCTCGTCCTTCGAGGAAAGGGAATCGCTCCGGTTCGAAAAGATAACCCTGGCGGACAGGCATGGTCAGGTTGGGATGACGGCATCCACCATGCACCGCCCGGAACAGGGCCAACAACTGCGCCCATCCCCCGTAGCGATGGTCCATGGTGTCTGGATAGGTCTGGGCATCCCCCCGCAACCGTTCGAACAGACCATGAACCGAGTAGTTCTGTACATACAGCGACCCTCCAGGCATCAAGCCCCGATCCTCGGAGTAAAGCAAAAACACCAGACGCAGCAAGACATTGAGTAGACCACCGTAAATGTCGTCTGGGTTTTTCTCCAGCACCTCCCGCAGCAAATTGCCGCCTGATCGTTCATCGGCGGCTTGAAAACCACGCACCAACTCGTACAGAGCCGCCAATACCTGACCGGACAAACGGGTAGAGACATCCCCCTGGAACTCCCGGCTCTTGGTCAGCAAGGCCGGAAACCGTTCCTCCCTGGGGCCGGAGAACATGCGGGTACGCTTGAACAGCATATGGAAAGCCGCCAGAATCGGACGACCTCCCACTTGCTCCATGTCGGAGACCTTGAAAGTCAGCGTGCCGGAGTTTTCTCCTCGCGGGGCATACAGCAACCGGAACGAGATGCCGTTGACCAATAAACCAATGGTGACACGAGTCTCTCGCAACAGCCGTTCAAATCGTCGGGTGG
>JADGBU010000009.1:0-6474 GCA_015231295.1 Magnetococcales bacterium
GTCCAGGGGCCATTGGCCCCTGGTGGGATCCAAGGGCGAAGCCCTTGGGACTGGCCTTGGGCACACGCCGCAGGCGGTGCCTTTCGATGCGGGAATATCCCGTGACGAGAGCGGTTCAGGCGGAATGCTGCATCACCCGATCCCGCAGGGCCTTGGTCAGGGTCAGGTTGGCCTCTTTCTGACTGATCAACGCCTTGTTGGTCTCTTCCAGCCGCTGCACCAGAATTTCGATCAACTGATTCTTGATCTTGGTCTGCAACGCCGGATCGAGATGTTCCCGATTCATGATATCGGAGTCGATGCGAAAGACGATGGACTCTCCGACGGAGATCACATGGGTGGAACGCTTGCGCCGGGTGAGAAACGAAACCTCGCCCATCACCGCACCCGGCGCAAGCATGGCGATGATCCGTTCCGGATTGGCCATTTGCACCACCTTGGCCTCGCCCTTGAGCAGCACGAACAGAGCCTGATCCTCATCCCCTTCCGTGACCAGATAATCGCCATCCGGATAGGTGCTGAAGAAACTGTCACGGTCGATCAGGGCGCGCCGCTCCTCTTCGGTGAAATCCCAGAAGAACGGTATTTCCTTGATCAGGGCATGAATCAACATGTGCGTCACATCCTTTGAAACAGGAACCGGACCTCCATTCGGGAGGGGTGCGGACTCCTTTACGCTCCCATCACGGGATATCGAGTTTTGGCAAGATCTCCGGAAAGGCACCGCCTGCGGCGCGCCGAAGACACATGTCCCAAGGGCTTCGCCCTTGGATCCCACCAGGGGTCCATGACCCCTGGACCCCATCCGTGGATCACCGTTTGGCGACCGGCTTCCATTGGGACGCCCGCAGTTGCGCCTGGGCAATCCGGGTGGGATTCATCGCCTCGGCCAGATGTCCACGCCGCTCGATGGCCGCCGCATTGCCCTGCCGGGCGGCCAACTCCAGCCACATGTAGGCGTGAATCTGATCCTCCGCCACCCCCTGGCCCAAAGCCAACATGCAGCCATAGGTCTGCTGGGCGACATCATATCCCTGATCGGCGGCCATGCGACACCAACGGGCCGCCTCCTCGTCATCCCGCTCCACGCCCCGGCCTTCGCTGTAAAGCTTGCTCATCTGAAACTGGGCCTGAGCCAGCCCCAGTTCCGCACCGGCCCGCAACCATTTCAGGGCGTTCTGGGGAGACTTCGCCACGCCATGACCGGCATCGAACATCAGACCGAGCGTCAGACAGGCTTGAGCATGACCCTGTTCCGCCGCCAATTGCAACCAGCGTGCGCCTTCCCGTTCATCCCTGGGCACGCCGTTGCCCTTGCGATGGTTCACGCCCAGATGAAACTGCGCATGGGCATTGCCCTGCTCCGCCGCCAGCCGGAACCATTTGACCGCCTCGACCGGATTGGGAGGAACCAGTCGGCCCGCTTCCAGGATCACGCCCAGATTGTACTGGGCGTGTACCGAACCCTGTTCCGCCGCCATCCGGAACCACTTGATGGCCAGCGGACCATTTTTCGGCACCCCCTTGCCCTGATGATAGAGCATGCCAAGATTCTGCTGCGCCAGAGCGTTGCCCTGCTCCGCCGCCAGCAAAAACCATCTCAAGGCCTCCTTGTCATCCTTGGAGACCCCATCCTGGTCCCCTCTGAGATGCAATGCCCCCAACTGACACTGGGCATCGGACTCTCCCTGCTCCGCCGCCTCCCGCAAAGCGGCCACTTTCTGGCGGTTCATCATGGACGATCCCCCCTGGTTCAAACCCCCATGCGGCCCGATCAGAGGCCGCGCTGTCCTCTTTTCCTTTCGTGCTCTTTGAGAAGTTTCTTGCGCATGCGCAGACTCTTGGGCGTCACCTCGACCAGTTCATCGTCGTTGATGAACTCCAGGCACTGTTCCAGAGAGTAATTCATGTACGGCGTCAACAGGATGGCGTCATCGGAGCCCGAGGCCCGGATATTGGTCAACTGCTTGCCCTTCATCGGGTTGACCACCAGATCCTGATTGCGACTGTTGATGCCGATGATCATGCCTTCGTAGACCGGCACCCCCGGCGGCACGAACAGACGTCCCCGTTCCTGGAGATTCCACAGGGCGAAGGCCACGGTCTTGCCGGTATCCATGGCGATCAGCACGCCGTTGCGACGCGCTCCCAGATTGGCCTGAGTGAGCGGACCGTATTCGTGGAAAATACGCGACATCAGCCCGGTTCCAGAGGTCATGGTCCGGAATTCGGTCTGAAACCCGATCAGGCCACGGGCCGGAATGATATAATCGAGACGCACCCGACCACGACCATCCGGCACCATATCCTTGAGATCGCCCCGTCTGGCCCCGAGAGCCTCCATGATCGAGCCCTGATGGGGCTCTTCCACATCGATGGTGACATACTCATACGGCTCCTTGAACTCGCCGTTGATGTTGAGCACGATCACCTCGGGGCGTGAGACGCCCAGTTCATACCCTTCGCGCCGCATGTTCTCGATCAGAATGGACAGATGCAGCTCGCCGCGACCCGACACCCGGAAGCGATCGCTGTTGTCGGTCTCTTCGACCCGCAGGGCGACGTTGTGTTCCAACTCCTTGTAGAGCCGCTCCCGCAACTGCCGACTGGTGACGAATTTACCCTCCTGACCCGCCATGGGGGAGTCGTTGACCTGAAAGGTCATGCTCACCGTGGGCTGATCCACGGCCAGAGGCGGCAGGGGCTCGACATGTTCGATATGGCACAGCGTATCGGAAATCCCCAGGCCTTCGACGCCGGTGAAGGCGATGATCTCTCCCGCCCGCGCGAACTGGACCTCGATGCGATCCAGACCGAGAAAGCTGAAGATCTTGGCCATTTTGGCATTGCGTCGCTGACCGTCCGGAGCCACCACGGTGACGAGTCCGTTGGCGACCGCCGTCCCCCGTTCCACCCGTCCGATACCGATGATGCCCACATAGTTGCTGTGATCCAGGGCGGAAACCCGCATGCGGAACGGACCTTCCATATCCACCTTGGGCGGCGGGGTACGATCGACGATGGTTTCGAACAGGGCTTCCATATCCCGACCTTTGACATCGGGTTGCAGCGACGCCCATCCTTCGATGGCGGAAGCGTAAACCACCGGGAAATCCAACTGCTCATCCGTGGCCCCGAGGCGATCGAACAGATCGAAGGTGCGATCCAACACCCACAAAGGACGCGCGCCGTCGCGATCGACCTTGTTGATCACCACGATGGGCTTGAATCCCATATCGAAAGCCTTGCGGGTCACGAAACGGGTCTGAGGCATGGGACCATCCACCGCGTCCACCAGCAGCAGCACGGAATCGACCATCGACAACACCCGCTCCACCTCGCCGCCGAAGTCGGCATGGCCAGGGGTATCCACGATGTTGATGCGATACTCCCGCCATTGAATGGCGGTATTCTTCGCCAGAATGGTGATTCCCCGTTCCCGTTCCAGATCATTGGAGTCCATGACCCGTTCCTGGAGATCGCCACGCTGGGCGAGGGTGCCGGATTGCTGAAGCAGTTTATCGACCAGAGTGGTTTTTCCATGGTCCACGTGGGCGATGATGGCGATATTACGCAAAAGATCAAGCACGATAACATTCCTCGATGGAGGCGGTCATTTCTTTTTTTTCTTTTTGGCCGCCGATGGGGCCGCCTTGGCCGGAGCCGGGGGCGGGGAAGATTCGATGACAGGAGATGCCACCACAGGGGGGCGCGGGGGAGGCGGAGGTTCCGGGAGACGGGCCGCCGGAACGCCGGAGCCAAGCAATCCAGCCCGCAAGGTATCGGAGAGTTCCCGTTCCCGTTCCAGTGCGGCGGTGAGCTGTTGCCGCAACATGGAGGCCTGATTCTCCTTGCGTCCGAGCAGGGTGAACGCGGCGCGCATCAGCGAAGCGAGAGGCAGCGCGCCTTCGCTCGGCGGAGAGTTGGCCTCTTCCAGATAACGGCGCATCGCCTCTTCGGCCACGCCGGCCATCCAGGCCGCCTCGGCCAGGGAGCAGTCCGGCAAGGCGTCGAAACGGGACGAATCAAAACGGCTGGGCGCGGGATCGGACAAGGGACGTTTCATTCCGGGGCATGCCTGAAGTCTAGGGAGATCAAACCGACTGAATGCTCTCGAACGGGAGAGAACCCCGCATCATGACAGATGATCCGGGGTTGGAGCAAGGAACTTACGCATCCGGAGCCGACGACGCTTGATCTCCAGGGGTGATACCTGGCGATCCTCTATCCCCGCAGAGCCAAAAGCACCCCATCCCAGAAGTGGATGCGGGCCTGCATGGCGCGTCGGGCACTCTCTTCGGCCTCGGCGATGCGGAGGGGATCACCCGCGCACAGGGCATTGAGCATCAGCAACGAAAGCGGACCATGATGATCCTCGTCCAGATGGATGTGACGCTCCAGATAATAATGAAACGCCGGAGCGGTCGTCGCGTCGATGGCCATCCGGCTCAACAGCGCGCGGAACATGGGGGGAATGATATGCTCCCGACCCAGGGCGAAGGCGGCGGCCACCACATGCGGCTTGTCGGTGGCGATGAAGGCGAAAGTCTCTTCCATAAAGCGTCGCGAGGCCACCGGCACCGGCGCGCCATTCTGTTGCAAAGCGGCGTTCAACCCGTCGCAAGCGGCGGTGCGGGCGAAGGTGAGAGCACCATCCGGCGACGCCCCCACCTCGGCCATGGCCTGAGCATACAACTCGAAATGGCTGGCATAGGTGACGTGACCCGAGGCGTCCGGCAGCCCGAGATCCGACTCCTCCTCCAGGACGATATCGTTGATGAAACGCCGTACCGTGGGATTGCCCACCGGAGCCCAGGGCGTGGACGCCGGAGCGAGACGAGCTTGCAGATATTTCAGCAGGCTCATGAAATCCCACACGGAATAGATGTGATGGGACATGAAAAGGCGCAAATCCTCCAGGGATTGCACCGCCTGATAGACCGGATGGGTATCGAGTTGCTCCCGCAGGGGATGCAGGGTTTCGAGAGAGACGACGGCAGACATGCAGACTCCTCAGAATGCGGATCGAAAAGACCGGATCAGAGTAGCTTCGGAGGTGCCCGACTGTCCAGCACAAACCGAAAAAAGAATCCGCGCACGAGGCCGGGATTCAGGCCGCATCTTCAAAGTGCAAAGGGCCATCCGTGGGTTCGGTCGGCACTGGCAGCAGAGTTTCCGCCAGTCGGCGCAGAGAGTTCCGCAACCACGCTTCATCGGGAGAAAAGGGCTTGTCACCCACCAGCCTCTGCAATCGCTCCCGTTCCGCCACAAGCCTCCAGGCCACGGAACCGGCGGCATAGCTGCCCGAATCATCACGGATATTCTGCCACTGATCGGTTTCTCCCGCTGCCAACAGCAACCAGTTCCGCACCAACTCCGCGCCATTCCACTCCCCGGCAATTGCCTTCACCCGCTCCTGCCAGTGATTCTCGTCAGCGATCGCCCGCTCCAGTTTCAAGGAGAACGACTCGGACTCCTCCGGGGTCAGCAATCCATGCCGTTGACCATAAAAACGCACCACGACATGCCGAGGTTGCTCGGCCACCAGGCGGGTCAACTGCTCGCGTCCCTGCGCGTTCAACGGCCTGTTCCCGGACGCCTCGTGATAATCCAGCATAAAATCGGCCTCCTTGGCACTGGCCACCAGCCGCAAGGAGTGATCCCAGGGGGTCCGCTCCCCGGACTCGTCGGGTATGCCATTGATTGCCACGGATCCGGTCTCTTCCTCATGCGAGACATAGGACACGTCAAACAAAACAAGCCGTTGCGCCTCTGGCAAGTCCCGCGACTGCTCTAACTTCTGTAGCAACATCAAACCATAAGAATCACGGGGCGAAATCTCCAAAAGTTCGCGAACAACGGCCTCGGCCTCGTCATACCTTCCCAGCTTGGCCAGCAGGCGGCCCAGTTCTGTGCGGGACTGAACATCAGTCGCATCCAGCCGCATCACCTCCCGGAGCACGGCCTCGGCCTCGTCATACCTTCCCAGCTTGGCCAGCAGGCGGCCCAGTTCTGTGCGGGACTGAACATCAGTCGCATCCAGCCGCATCACCTCCCGGAGCACGGCCTCGGCTTTGTCCCAACGACCTGACTCAGCCAACAACTTTCCCAACTCTAAATAATTGGCAAGATTATCCGGGTCACGCCGAATCCCCTCCCAAAACACCCATTCCGCTGCACTCTTCCGATTCAAACATTTCAAAATACGACCGAGTTGATTCCAACACACATTGTTCCACGGTTCCAACTCCAAGGCGCGCCGTAGCAGACGCAAGGCCAAGAGCAAGTTCTGATGATTCGGAGCATGCAGGAAAAATGTCGCAACCTTGCTGACAGCCCGCACAAAATAATATGGATTACCGGTCTGAGCCACATAATCTTCATGCTTGACAAACAAAGATTGCAGCCCGAGCCTCACTGCAGACCCGTCCCGATCTTTGTGAAATAATTTTAATTTTTCATCCAGCTCTTTTG
>JADGBU010000009.1:6532-13391 GCA_015231295.1 Magnetococcales bacterium
CGTCAACATTCCACCATTTCACCCGATCATCATTGTAATTCTCTATTATTTTACCTTGCAGAAAGGGGTTCAGCCACTGACGCCACGTCTCTGGAGTCCGGGGATAGACAACCCGCAGCGCACGAAATTTTCTGTCAAATTCTCTTCTGTTGCGAGCGTTTGGCAGCCAAGCCGCCAGCCCGCTCAAACAAGGGGGGGCCGCTCCGGGCGTCGGGGGTGGACACTGCCGCAATCCCTGCAACGCGATATGCAGATAATACCCCGGCAACCCATCATCGGACTGTTCGCACAACTGTCTCCACAGGGTTTTCAGCTTCGGGGCATAGTCGGGAGAGGCGGCCAGAGTCTGATAAAAGGCCAGCAGAGGATCCAAATAGGGAAGCGGCTGTTGCAACTGCGGCAGCGTGCCCCGATAGGTCATCAGACGATCATACAGATGCCTGGAGAATTCCGGCAACCGCAACTGCCCGGCCCCGTTCGCCACCTGCACCAGCCAGTTGACATAACGGACCAGACCAAAATCCCGGCGTTCCTCATCGCTCCAGTCCAGAAAAGGATCCACCCAATCCGTCACGGTCCGATCCAAGGCCGCAACATACTCCTCCGGGAGCCCCTCGAACACCCGATACAGCGTCTCGGCGATGTCCGCCCGTTCATATCCGGGCACAGGCTCGCTGCCGCGCACAAAATTGTCCCACACCCTTTTGGGGTCTTGCTGAAAGCGCGTCAACCATCCCACCAGGCGGGGATCCATGCCATCGTTCCAGGCGGTCATGGAATCATCTCCCCAAAATCTTCCCGCACCGTCTCCACCCGCAGGGCCTCCAGATGAGCATTGCGCAACACTTTCAGGGGATGAGGAGGAATCGACGTTTGCAAAATTCCGAAACGATCAAAATGCTTGGGCAGATAATCCAACTTGATGTGCAGCAGTTCGGCCACCATGCGCCCGGTGTCACTCACCGGTTCCAAGGCCATAGCGCGTCCATAACTGGCCGGATTGACGAAGTCCACGGGTGCGGGAAAAAAATAGTTCCAAATCGCCTGATCCAACACCGTGGGCACGGCAAATGAGGCCGCCGCACCACGGGTCTTGCGTCCAGCCTCCAATACTTCCTGCACCGTATAGACCATCACCGCCCAATAAATCTTCTGATTCGATCGTGGATTGTAATGGGCCAAGCCCAGTCTGGAGCGCAACGCTTCCATCCAGTCCGGGCGGCTCAAATCTTTCCACAACTCATCCCGAAACGCCACGAAAGAGGGACGATGATCCCGAAAGCGATTCCAGTAATCCAGCAAATCTTCCAGAAAGGCCGTGGCATTCCGATGAGCAGGAGTGCCGCTCCGCTCCGTCTGGAACAGGCTATGCTGTTGACACAACAAGTCAAACGCCTGGGACTCTCCGGAGAGAACGTTCTCATCCTTCAACCAACTCAGAACCGGCGCGAGATTCTCGATACGCACCAAAACCTGATTGCCGGCACTCTCCAGACCCGACAACAAAGCACGGCCATTGAGGGCACGGAACGTATCTGGAATCGTGACTTTCTGAAGTCGCGAGACCACATAGTTGTCATGTCGCGTCTGCAACCGTGCTGCTTCCGTCAGGCCCAGATCGGCCCAATAGCCCTGCGCCCTTTCATCCGCAACACGTTCATCAAACAAAAAATTGTGCGCTCTGGCGAGGGCGTGCCCCTCTCCGGGGGGATCATCCGGTTGCGGCGTGACGGAAAGAGCGTGCACCGCATCCCGAAACAAAGGATTGGATTCCAACAGAGGATTCATGGCACCACAACGCGCGAGTTATGATTGAAGGCGTTGCCGAACTCCGGGCCGGGAGTGGGTCGGCCAGTGGGAGGAAAAACGAGTCAAGAGTAGCTCCGAGACTCTTTCTTGTCCAGGCCAAACAAAAAAACGCGCCGAAAGAAGCCACGATTCTTTCGACGCGCGAGTGCGTGACGCTGCAACCGACTGCGGACCGCTCAACTGCGGGAGAGAATCCGCGAAGCCGCGTCCAGGGTATCGATCGACATCTTGATGTTGGCCTTGCGGGTTTCGCGCTTGATCTTGTCGTAGATCTCCTCGCGGTGGACCTCCACATCCCGTGGGGCGTCGATGCCGATGCGCACCTGATTGCCTTTGATCCCCAGCAGGGTAATCTTGATCTCATCGCCGATGTTCAGGCTTTCACCGATTCTGCGCGTCAATATCAACATCTCTTGATCCCCTCCCTGGGGGCGATGAGCGATTCGGCGTGCCGGGTTTCCCCACCCTGCCCGCTTCCGGCGTTCACCGCCATTGGGTTGCTAAAATTGCTTGGATAAAAAGTGATAACCCGGTCCGCTTTGACGGAATCCGCGTCGATCATACGCGATCGATTGACCTTGAGTGCTGCCCTTCAAAGCGCGCAACATGGTTTCGGTCGCCACCAGCACGCCCTTGAAGATGGCCTGATTCTCCCGATTGGAACGATCCGCCGTTTCGATGCGTTCCCGCAATTTCTGCCGATAGTTCAACAGGCCGGTATTGCCACCCATGGCCTTGTCCAACTCTTTCAGATTCATCGCGTCTCCCGCCAGTCCCAACGCCTGCCCCATGCGCTGAGACTGTGCCTGACGGGATACATCCAACCGTTTGATCTCGAACAAGACCTCCTCGACCTGACGGGTCGCCACCTCCAACTCTTCGGGATTGCGGGCCTTCAAGGCGATCCGCTCCCGCTCCAGCAGGGGAATCAAACGCTCGAAGAGTCCGATCAACGGCTCCAGCAGCGCGGCGAGCCGTTGGGTTTCTGCAACCGGGTCAAAGGTGGTGGATGCCATGTTTCGAATCGATCCCGCCCGTTCAAATTGATTTTTTTCGTTCCATCAGAACCTGTCGCAAAATCTTGTCCGCCACTTCCAGGCTGGAAACCTGATAGCGTCCTCCGGCCAAGGCTTCCCGGATCGGTTCCACCAGTTCCACCCGCACATCGGGCGCGGCCTGAATCGCCTCGTCCGCCAGTCCGAGGGTACGCGCCCCGGAGGAGAATTCGGCGTCATCCGCCCGCGACGCGGCGGAACCCGCCACTCCTTCGCCCGACTTGCCTCCGGTCCGTTTCCGGGAGATCCGTCCGAGCTGACCGACATTGACACTCTTGATCCTGGTGACCATGCCTCTTCAATTCCTTCAATCCCGATCCGATCGCTTCGGGACTCGTTTCAGGAGTCGCCGTTGGCAACCGGACCCTCGGGGCCGACGCGAGTGGGATTGCCCGCCGCTGGTAAATGGGGTTGTCGGGTGACGTAGGGATTCACTCCTCTATTCGCCACCCCTGCCTTACCTATCGGCGATTGCGCCACAGCGTTTAAGGAATTCTCGGCCCCCTGGATACGATTCGCGGCGGCCTTGGCATCCACCCCCTGGGCAAGCTGATTGCTCACCGCCTGCTTGAAGATCGCCTCCTTGAGTCCCAGACCGCTATTGCCACGACTCAGGTTTTTGGAGTACTCCCCGTCAAGCAGCTCCTGGAACATCTTTTCGCCGTGACTCTTGGCGAACAGACCACCCTTGGGATCTTCCGGCACGGTGCGACGCATCGACTTGAACAACTGCTGGATGAACATCCCCTCGAAATCGGAGGTGGCATCATTCAACCGCCGCTGATCCTCCCGGGAGATCGACGGGGTGGCCGGTTTGGCCGCCGGAGTCGGCACCGGCGGCAGCGATGCGGGAATATTGCTCATAGGATTTCCAGATCCGCTTGCAAGGCACCTGCCGCCTTGATCGATTGCAGAATGGCGATCAGATCCCGTGGGGTCACACCCAGACCGTTCAGGCCACGCACCAGATCGCCGAGCATCACGCCTTCTTCCATTTCCAGCACTCTGGCATCTTTTTCCGTGGCGGTCAGATTGGTATCGGGCGTCACCTTGGTGGAGCCCTGGGCCAGCGCGTTGGGCTGGCTGACCTTCGGCGACTCCTTGACCTTGATGCTCAAGCCGCCATGGGCCAGGGCCACGGTGGAAACCCGAACATTCTCACCCATGACGATGGTGCCGGTACGTTCGTTGACCACCACCCGCGCCCGCTGATCCGGATCCACCTGGACCCCTTCCAGCCGGGAGACGAAGTTGACCACCCGTCCCTGATAATCCGGGGGGACGGTCAGGGCGATGGTGCCGGAGTCCCGGGCCGAAGCCAGCGGCTTGCCGAACACATCGTTGATCGACTGCACGATGCGGTTGGCGGTGGTGAAGTCGGGATTGCGCAAGGAGAGCTGCAATTGCTGTTCCTTGTTGAGTTCGAATTCGATCTCTTTTTCCACGGTGGCCCCGCCGGCGATGCGGCCCACGGTGGGATGATTCTTCTGCACCGAGGCTCCGGCCCCTTCGGCGGAGAAGCCCCCCACCACCAGCGGACCCTGGGCCACGGCGTAGATGCGGCCATCGGCACCCTTGAGCGGCGTGAGAATCAAGGTGCCGCCGCTCAGGCTCTTGGCGTCGCCGAGCGAGGAGAGCGTCACATCCAGACGGCTGCCCTGACGGGCAAACGGCGGCAGGGTGGATGTCACCATCACCGAGGCCACATTTTTCACCTTCACCCCCTGCTCGGCGGAGATGCCCATCCGCTCCAGCATCATCTTGAGGGATTGATTGGTGAACGCGGCACTGGAATCGCCGGTGCCGTTGAGACCGACCACCAATCCGAATCCGGTCAGCGGGTTGTCCCGGACCCCTTCGATCTCCACCACATCTTTCAGACGGGCGGACTCGACGGGCGGGGCGTAGACCAGACCCGGAGCCGCGATCATCAGGGCCAGGATCCAATTCGGGCTGCGGCGGATGATTTTCATGAACGTCACAGAATGTTAACGGTGGAGAAGAAACGACCCAGCCAACTGGGACGCTGCTGATCGTCGATGTCCCCATCCCCGGAAAACTCGATGCGCGCATCGGCGATCTGGGCCGAGGTCACGGCGTTGTCGGCTCCGATATCCTCGGGCCGGATCACGCCGGACAGAATGATGAACTGATTCTCATGATTGAGCGTGATGTCCCGGCGTCCCTCGATGCGCAGATTGCCGTTGGGCAACACCTGAGTCACCACACAAGAAACGGTCGCCTCGAACTTGCTCTCGCGGGTGGTGTTGCCCTCGCCCTTGAAATCGTTCTGACTGTCGGCGGTCGCGCTGTTGAGCGGGGTCTTGGACTTCAACAATTTGGTCAGACTGGCATCCAGGGCTCCGCCCAACGCCAGATTATTGGTATTGTTCCGCTTCAGCTCCGTGGTGGCATCTTTTTCCGCCGAGGCTTTTTCCACGATCTTCACCGTGATCACGTCGCCCACGTTGCGAGCCTTGTTGTCCAGAAACAAAGTATTGCGATCGGTGGTCTGCCAGATCGATCCCTTCTTCGGGGTCAAGGTTTCGGGAGGGGTCGGCTGCACGATGGCGATCGGTGCCGGTGGCCGTTCCGTGGCGCGGGTCATGCCGCAACCGGCAACCACGACCGGCAGCACCGGCAGCAGCAGAATGATTCTGGAAAGTCCCTTCATTGCATCACTCCCAATAATCGAACCTTACCAGGCCGTCACTTCCGCGCGCCCCGGTCCCGTGATTCGGGCATCGAACTTTTTGTGACTCATCGGATTTTCCAACACGATGACCTCTCCCAACCGACCCGCCGACTTGGCCACGGCCACAGTTTCGATATGCAGCGCGCCCCGCGTCGCCGCCACCTGAATCCGTTCCCCCCGCGCCACCACCTGGGGGGCGGAAAACCAATCGGACTGCAAGGGACGATTGGCCTGAAGCTGTCGCGCCGCCGACTGGCCCACCACCCGCTTGGGATCCTCCACCAATCCCATCGGCGGACGATCCAGTTCACTCTCTTCCCACTGGAGATCGCTCTCCGTGACCACATCGCCCCGCTTCAGCGGACGCTTGAGCACCAGATAACGGGTCGATTGCTTCAGGGTGGCCGCGACCTGGATCACCGTCGCCACCTTGCCGTTCACCGACACCTCAACCGGAATGTTCTGACGACCGGCCTGCCACTCCCCGCCCGGAACCACCTTCCAGCTCACCTTGCCATCCGGCAGATTGAGGGAGTCCCGATAAAACACCTTTTCGAGCCGCATGTTTCCCGGTTCGTCGGCGAGCAGACTCTTGATGCGCTGCTCGCTCTCCTGGATCACCTCCGTCCGGGAGACCACCTGAGCTTCGACCGAAAACGGAATCAGACCCGCCAGCAGGCCGATGATCCATTCTGTTCCGATCTTCCGACCGATCACGCCCATGTCAGATCTCCTCCCGTCCTAAAGATCACGCCGGTCAACGCTTCAGTTGCGCCACCTGGCTCAACATGTTGTCAGCGGTCTGAATCGCCTTGGTGCCGATCTCGTAGGCCCGTTGGGTGGCGATCATATCCACCATTTCCGTGACCATGTTGACGTTGGACTGCTCCAGCACATGCTGACGCACCGAGCCCATCCCTTCGCTGTCGGGCTTGGATACCTGGGGCGTGCCCGAGGAGACGCTCTCGACGAACAGGTTGTTGCCGATGGCGGTCAGACCCGAGGGATTGACGAAACGGGCCAGTTCGATCTGTCCCTGATTGGCCAGGAATCCGGGGTTGGTATTGGTGGAAAAGCCGATCGATCCCCCCCCCTCGATGGTGACGCCGGTATGCACGGTGGGATTGACACCCACATTGCCCCCCTTCAGGGCATAGCCGTCGGAGGTGACGATGTTGCCATCCTTGTTGATCTCGAAGTGGCCATCACGGGTATAGGCGACATCGCCGTTGGGCAGCTCGACCTGAAAGAAGCCCTGACCGCTGATCATCATATCCACGTTGAAGGGGGCTTCGCTGGT